>NZ_JBXWSM010000002.1:0-132703 GCF_059613405.1 Ruegeria sp. BHSA118 | reverse complement strand
CTGCTGGCCTGATTGAAAAAGGTCGCGACTGGATCATCCAGACGATGAAGGATTCCGGGCTGCGCGGACGCGGCGGCGCGGGTTTCCCGACCGGTCTCAAATGGTCGTTCATGCCCAAGGAAAGCGACGGGCGTCCGTCCTATCTGGTGGTCAACGCGGACGAATCCGAACCCGGCACCTGCAAAGACCGAGAGATCATGCGCCATGATCCGCATACGCTGATCGAGGGCTGCCTGATCGCGTCTTTCGCCATGAACGCACACACCTGCTACATCTATCTGCGCGGTGAGTACATCCGCGAACGCGAGGCGTTGCAGGCCGCGATCGACGAGGCCTATGACGCGGGTCTGCTGGGCAAGAACGCCGCCGGCTCGGGCTGGGATTTCGATCTGTTTCTGCACCACGGGGCAGGCGCCTATATCTGTGGCGAGGAAACCGCGCTGATTGAAAGTCTCGAAGGTAAAAAGGGCATGCCGCGGATGAAGCCGCCGTTCCCCGCGGGTGCGGGTTTGTATGGCTGCCCGACGACCGTGAACAACGTCGAATCCATCGCCGTCGTGCCCACGATCCTGCGTCGTGGCGCGGATTGGTTCGCTGGTTTCGGCCGCCAGAACAACGCGGGCACCAAGCTGTTTGCAATCTCGGGTCACGTCAACAACCCCTGCGTGGTCGAAGAGGCGATGTCGATTTCCTTCGAGGAACTGATCGAGACCCATTGCGGCGGTATTCGCGGCGGCTGGGACAATCTGCTGGCCGTGATCCCCGGTGGATCCTCGGTTCCGTGCGTGCGCGGTGAGAATATGCGCGACGCGATCATGGATTTCGACTATCTGCGCAACGATCTGGGTTCGGGGCTTGGAACGGCGGCCGTGATCGTGATGGACAAATCCACAGATATCATCAAGGCGATCTGGCGCCTGTCGAAATTCTACAAACACGAAAGTTGCGGCCAGTGCACGCCCTGTCGCGAAGGCACCGGCTGGATGATGCGGGTCATGGACCGCCTGGTGCGTGGCGAGGCCGAGTTGGAAGAGATCGACATGCTGTTCGATGTGACCAAACAGGTGGAAGGTCACACGATCTGCGCGCTCGGCGATGCGGCTGCTTGGCCGATCCAGGGCCTGATCCGCAATTTCCGTGAAGAAATCGAAGACCGCATCAAGGCTCAGAAATCGGGCCGTATGGGTGCGATGGCGGCGGAGTGAACGGGATGGACATGTTTGCGGAATACAGCCACGCGATTTCATCGGTTGTGCTTTTCACACTGGTGGTTCTGTTCCTGGCCCCGTTTTCAGCGCTGGCCAAGCAGGGCAAGGGCCTCGCGCCGGGGGCGATTCCGGAGCAGGACTATTCTGACCAGGCCTATCGTCTGAACCGGGCCTATCTGAACGGAACGGAAACGCTTCCGGCGTTTGTGGCCGTTGTGACCGCGGCGGTATTGCTGGGCGCCAGCCCGTTCTGGGTCAATCTGCTGGCGTCTGTCGCTTTGGTCGCGCGGTTGGTGATGCTGGTGGTGCACATCAAAGGCATAGGCAAGCCGAACAGTGGCCTGCGGTCCGTGCTGTATGTATTGGGCTGGGCCTGCATGTTTGTGATTGGGCTTATGGCATTGGTGGCGGCGTTCTGATGGCGCCGTGGCAGATGAGAACACGAAGAGGGATAGTATGAAGGCCCCAAGAACCCTTGTAGTCCTGCTGGCACTGGCAAGCGTGTCCGCCTGCGGCATCTTCAAGCCGTCGGAAGATCGTATTCTGTTCGATGGAAAGGCGTTCAAGGCAAAGGCGAAGGCGGTCGACAAGAAAGCCTCGCCAACGGACTTTACCGTTGTGGTAAAGGGTGCGTCCGCATCGTTGGACGGCGCGCGTGAGGCCGGTCGTCATGAAGGAACCAAGTTTTGCGTGCAGAATTTCGGGTCTTCGCGGATCGATTGGAAAGTGGGGCCGGACACCGAACCGCAAAACCTGCGCATCAGTGACGATCAATTGACCTTTGCGGGAAAATGCCAACGGCCATGATGCGCGGTTTTGCATATCACGACATGGATTGCCGGCCGTTATTGCCTAGCAAGACCGGACCAGTTCGTTTTGGTACTTCCAAAACGAAGGGAAATTCCATGTCTTTTGCCAAAACAATCGCGCTGGCTGCCTTGGTCACATTGCCTGCCGTTGCAAATGCGAAGCCGCCCTTGAGGGATGTCAAAGAGATCGACGACGAACTCTATTACATCGCCATCGCAAATGAAATTTCGGAATATTGCCCGTCGATCAGCGGGCGTCGATTGAAAGCGATCAGTGTGATGTGGGGGCTGCGCTCCAAGGCGAACAAACTGGGGTATTCGGATACCGAAATCCGCTCTTACGTCGAATCGGATGCTGAAAAAGACCGGATGCGTGCCAAGGGCGAGGCGTATCTGGCGAAAAACGGCGTGTCCTACGACAACCCTAAAACATTCTGCTCTCTGGGGCAGAAGGAAATCCAAAGAAACAGCGCCATTGGCGTTTATTTGAGAGCGAACTGAGAGCCATGTCTGACCTCCGCAAGATCAATATCGACGGGCAGGAAATCGAAGTCGAAGGTGCGATGACCCTGATACAGGCCTGTGAGCAGGCCGGGGTTGAGGTGCCGCGTTTCTGCTATCACGAGCGTCTGTCGATTGCCGGAAACTGTCGGATGTGTCTTGTCGAGGTTGTTGGCGGCCCGCCCAAGCCAGCGGCCTCTTGCGCGATGCAGGTGCGCGATCTGCGTCCGGGGCCAGAAGGTCAACCCCCGGTGGTCAAGACGAACTCGCCCATGGTCAAAAAGGCCCGCGAAGGCGTGATGGAGTTCCTGCTGATCAACCATCCGCTGGATTGCCCGATCTGCGATCAGGGTGGCGAATGCGACCTTCAGGATCAGGCGATGGCCTATGGCATGTCCGGATCCCGCTTCAAGGAAGCAAAGCGGGCGGTCGATGACCTGGATCTTGGCCCGTTGGTTGGCACCGCAATGACCCGCTGCATCAGCTGCACGCGTTGCGTGCGCTTCACCACCGAAGTTGCCGGGATAACTCAGATGGGTCAGACAGGGCGCGGTGAGGATGCCGAGATTACCTCGTATCTGAACCAGACGCTGGATTCGAACTTGCAGGGCAACATCATCGATCTGTGCCCGGTTGGGGCGCTGACCTCCAAGCCCTATGCCTTTACCGCGCGTCCGTGGGAATTGACGAAAACCGAAAGCATTGATGTGATGGATGCGTTGGGATCGAACATACGCGTCGATACCAAGGGCCGTGAAGTCATGCGTTTCCTGCCGCGCAATCATGACGGCGTGAACGAGGAATGGATCAGCGACAAGACTCGCTTTGTCTGGGATGGCCTGCGCCGTCAGCGTTTGGACAAGCCCTATGTCCGTGAAAACGGCAAGCTGCGCCCGGCCTCATGGTACGAGGCGCTGACCAAGGCCGGAGAAGCGCTGAAAGGCGCCGAGAAGCCCGCCGGTATCGTAGGTGATCTGGCTCCGGTCGAGGCGGCGTTTGCGCTGAAACAGATGATCGAAGGGCAGGGTGGTGTTGTCGAATGCCGTACCGATGGCGCAAAGCTTCCGGCGGGCAATCGTGGCGCTTACGCTGGCACCGCCGCGATTGAAGATATCGACACCGCGGAACGCATCCTGCTGATCGGTACAAACCCACGTGACGAAGCGCCTGTCCTGAACGCGCGCATCCGCAAAGCGTGGGCGCATGGGGCCGAAGTCGCTCTGGTCGGTCCTGCGGTCGATCTGACATATGAGTATCACCATGTTGGCGATGATCGAACAGCGCTGCAAAAGGTTGTCGACATGGGCGGAGATGACGAGATCAAAGGCAAACGGTCGTTGGTCATCATCGGGCAGTGCGCTTTGCAGGAAGCGGACGGCGCCGCCGTGCTGGCTGCTGCGCAAGCCATCGCGGCCAATACAAAAAGTGGCCTGATCGTTTTGCACACTGCGGCATCGCGCGTAGGTGCGATGGATGTGGGTGCCACGAACGAAGGCGGAATGGACGCGATCAGCGCCGCCGATGTGATCTACAACCTTGGTGCGGATGAGGTCGAGATCGGCGAAGGCGCCTTTGTGATCTATCAGGGCAGCCATGGTGACCGGGGCGCACACCGCGCCGATGTGATCCTGCCAGGCGCGGCCTATACAGAGGAAAACGGTGTGTTCGTAAACACCGAAGGTCGCCCTCAGCTGGCGATGCGAGCCGGTTTTGCGCCGGGCGAAGCGAAGGAGAACTGGGCCATCCTGCGCGCCTTGTCGGCCGAACTGGGCGCAACACTGGCCTACGACTCTCTGGCACAGTTGCGCACGGCCTTGATCGAGGCGGTTCCGCATCTGGCCCGCATCGACGAAGTGATCGAGAACGATGTGAAAGCTCTCGACGCCGGTGCTCTGGGCAACGCAACTTTCCGCTATGCGGTAAAGGACTTCTACCTGACTAACCCGATTGCACGGGCGTCACAGCTGATGGCTGAGCTGTCGGCACAGGCGCAGGCCCGCAAATCCGAGAAGATCGCGGCGGAATGACCCAGACCATTTTCATATCGCAGATCGGCGCATCCGGTGCCGGGTGGCAGTTGGCCGCGCCTGATTTGCGTGTGAAACCGAATATTAAGGGTGGCGCAATGGCGGCAGATGCTGTTTACACCAACGCGCCGACCCAGCCGCAGTTTGCGCAGGCTTCTGGCCTTTGCATCGCGCGCGGAAAACGGAATACCCACGGTGTGAGGACCAATGGCTGAATTCTTTAACACCCCAGGCGGAATAGCCATCATCATTCTGGCGCAAGTGCTTGCTGTTGTTGCCTTCGTGATGATCTCGCTGTTGTTCCTTGTTTATGGCGACCGCAAGATCTGGGCCGCTGTCCAGATGCGCCGCGGGCCCAACGTGGTCGGCGTCTACGGTCTGCTGCAATCGGTGGCGGATGCGTTGAAATACGTCGTCAAAGAGGTCGTGATCCCCGCAGGAGCCGACCGTACGGTTTTCATCCTCGCGCCGCTCACCTCTTTCGTGCTGGCGATGATCGCCTGGGCGGTGATCCCGTTCAACGATGGCTGGGTTCTGTCGGATATCAACGTTGCGATCCTCTATGTCTTCGCCGTGTCCTCGCTCGAGGTTTATGGCGTGATCATGGGCGGTTGGGCGTCGAACTCAAAGTACCCGTTCCTCGGCTCGCTGCGCTCGGCCGCGCAGATGATTTCCTACGAGGTTTCGATCGGCCTGATCATCATCGGCGTGATCATCTCGACCGGGTCGATGAACTTTGGTGACATCGTGCGGGCTCAGGATGGATCGTTCGGGTTCTTCAGCTGGTACTGGCTGCCGCATTTCCCGATGGTCTTCCTGTTCTTCATCTCGGCACTGGCCGAGACGAACCGACCACCGTTTGACTTGCCCGAAGCGGAATCGGAACTGGTCGCCGGTTATCAGGTCGAATACTCCGCCACGCCGTTCCTGCTGTTCATGGCAGGCGAATACATCGCCATCTTCCTGATGTGTGCGCTGACGTCACTGCTGTTCTTCGGCGGATGGCTGTCGCCGATCCCGGGCCTGCCCGATGGCGTGCTGTGGATGGTCGCCAAGATGGCGTTCTTCTTCTTCATCTTCGCGATGGTCAAGGCGATCACGCCCCGCTACCGCTATGACCAGTTGATGCGGCTGGGCTGGAAAGTGTTCCTGCCGTTCAGCCTCGTCTGGGTGGTTTTCGTGGCCTTCGCGGCGAAATTCGACTGGTTCTGGGGCGCGTTTGCGCGTTGGAGCGTAGGAGGCTGATATGACCCAAATCGACTATACCCGCGCTGCCAAGTATTTTCTCCTTCAGGACTTCTGGGTCGGCATGAAGCTGGGGCTGAAGTATTTCTTCGCCCCCAAGGCTACGGTGAACTATCCGCACGAAAAGGGGCCTCTGTCCCCACGTTTCCGCGGCGAACACGCCTTGCGCCGTTATCCAAATGGCGAGGAACGCTGTATCGCCTGCAAACTGTGCGAGGCGGTCTGCCCGGCACAGGCCATCACCATCGACGCCGAACCGCGCGAGGATGGCAGCCGCCGCACCACGCGCTATGACATCGATATGACCAAGTGCATCTATTGCGGCTTCTGCCAAGAGGCCTGCCCGGTCGATGCCATCGTCGAAGGCCCGAACTTTGAATTCGCCACGGAAACCCGCGAAGAGCTGTTTTATGACAAGGAAAAACTCCTGTCGAACGGCGAGCGCTGGGAAGCCGAGATCGCGCGCAATCTGGAAATGGACGCGCCTTACCGATGACTGACAGCCCGACAAATCCGTTCGAGCTGATGATGAAGCAGGCTCAGGACATGGCCAAGGCGATGAACCCGGCGATGGAAAACTTTTCGCCCAAGGGGTTCGAGGCGCTGTGGCCGACCATGCCGAAAGAGGTCATGGAGATGATGTTCGGCAACACCGTCAACAAGGACGGGCTGGATGCCAAGACCCGCCTGTTGCTGACGCTGGCCGGGCTGACCTGTCAGGGCGCGCAGGCGGATTCGGCCGTGCGTCAGACCGTGCGTCATGCGCTGGAAGCGGGCGCAAAGAAACAAGAGATCGTGGAAACGATCGGTCAGATGTCGGTCTTTGCCGGCATCCCGGCCATGACCCGCGCGCTGGATCTGGCGCAACAGGTCATGGGCGACAACGAGGATGAGGATCAATGACCGTCTTTGCCTTCTACCTGTTTGCCATCAGCGCCATCACCGGCGGGCTGTTCACGGTGATCAGCCGCCAGCCGGTGCACTCGGTCCTGTGGCTGATCCTGGCGTTTCTGTCCTCGGCAGGGCTGTTCGTGCTGCTTGGGGCCGAGTTCGTGGCGATGCTGCTGGTCATCGTTTATGTCGGAGCGGTTGCGGTGCTGTTCCTCTTCGTGGTGATGATGCTGGACGTGGACTTTGCCGAGTTGAAGGCCGAGATGGCGCGCTATATGCCGCTGGCCCTGCTGATCGGTCTGGTCATCCTGATGCAGTTCGTCATGGCCTTTGGCGCATGGGACAGCGCGCAGGGCGCGGCGGCCAATCTGGCGCAACCGGTCCCGGCAGACCGCCACAACACCGAGGCGCTCGGCGTCATTCTTTATGATCAATACTTCCTTCTGTTCCAACTGGCGGGCCTGATCCTGCTGGTGGCCATGATCGGCGCTATCGTTCTGACGCTGCGCCACCGCAATGACATCAAGCGTCAGGACATCATCGGCCAGATGATGCGCGACCCGGCCAAGGCGATGGAGTTGAAGGACGTGAAACCGGGGCAGGGATTGTGAGCTTCAAAGCCATCATATCCGGTCTGGGCTTTGCATTGGCGCCTGCGATGGCATTCGCAAAAGGTATTGAAGGATGCGAAGCTCTGCCAATTATGTCTCACCATGTGATTGAGACGAACCACCACGTCATTGGAAACGGCGTTATCTCCTACTCTGAAATTGGCGACATTTGCACCGACAAATTGGGATGTACGAACACCGAATTTGTCTTGTTGTCAGCTTGTGAGACTGGGCGGACCATTCGGATCGTCGCGAAACTCGAAAGAGAATTCGACGGCACTCGGTTGGATCGCAAAGATGAGGCAAATGAAATTGTGCAAAAACTGGCCTCCGCTGACGCAAGCTTTTCCTGGTTTACGGTAAAAGCAACCTTTGAGCGGAAAGCCTTCCAAGTCGAAGAATATGTGGAATCGAAAGAAAACTGCGCTTGTGCAGTGGCGTTTCCGGAGCTTCGCAACGGGAAAGAGAAATTCGAGGGACTATGAGACGATGATCGGACTTGAACACTATCTTACGGTCGCGGCGACGCTGTTCGTCATCGGCATCTTCGGTCTCTTCCTGAACCGCAAGAACGTCATCATCCTGTTGATGAGCATCGAACTGATGCTGCTGGCGGTGAATATCAACCTCGTGGCGTTTTCCAGTTTCCTCGGCGATCTGGTCGGGCAGGTGTTCACGCTGTTCGTGCTGACCGTTGCGGCAGCCGAGGCGGCGATTGGTCTGGCCATTCTGGTCTGCTTCTTCCGCAACCGCGGCACCATCGCGGTTGAAGACGTCAATATGATGAAGGGGTAAGGGAACATGGAAACCACCATCCTCTTTGCCCCGCTGGTGGGCGCGCTGATCTGCGGTTTCGGCTGGAAGTTCATTGGCGAGAAAGCCGCCATGTGGACGGCCACGGGCCTGCTGTTTCTGGCCTGTTTGCTGTCATGGCTCGTGTTCTTCTCGTTCGACGGTCACACACAACAGATCGAGATCATGCGCTGGATCGAAAGCGGGTCGCTCTCGACCTCGTGGGCCATTCGTCTGGACCGACTGACCGCCATTATGCTGATCGTGGTGACGACCGTCTCGGCACTCGTGCATCTCTACAGCTTCGGCTACATGGATCACGACCCGCAATGGCGCGAAGGCGAAAGCTATAAGCCGCGTTTCTTTGCGTATCTGTCCTTCTTTACCTTCGCCATGCTGATGCTGGTGACGGCGGACAACCTTGTGCAGATGTTCTTTGGCTGGGAAGGCGTGGGTGTCGCGTCATACCTGCTGATCGGGTTCTACTATCGCAAGCCTTCGGCCAATGCGGCGGCGATGAAAGCGTTCATCGTCAACCGTGTGGGCGACTTTGGCTTTGCTCTGGGCATCTTCGCGCTGTTCTTCTTGACCGACAGCATCAACTTTTCGGATATTTTCGCATCGGCACCCGCGCTTGCAGAAGAAAAGCTGCATTTCCTGTGGGGCGAATGGACCGCGGTCGAAGTGATCTGCGTTCTGCTCTTCATTGGTGCGATGGGTAAATCCGCGCAGCTGATCCTGCACACGTGGCTGCCCGACGCGATGGAAGGCCCGACGCCTGTGTCGGCCTTGATCCACGCGGCTACCATGGTGACAGCGGGTGTTTTCCTGGTCTGCCGCATGTCTCCGCTGATGGAGTTTGCGCCGAGCGCGACCGGGTTCATCACTTTCCTCGGGGCCTCGACCGCGTTTTTTGCCGCGACCGTGGGTCTGGTGCAGACCGACATCAAGCGGGTGATCGCCTATTCGACCTGTTCGCAATTGGGCTACATGTTCGTGGCGGCGGGTGTTGGCATGTATTCGGCAGCCATGTTCCACTTGTTGACGCACGCATTCTTCAAGGCGCTGTTGTTCCTTGGTGCTGGCTCGGTGATCCACGCCATGCATCACGAGCAGGAAATGACCGAGTATGGCGGGCTGCGGAAAAAGATCCCCTATACCTTCTGGGCGATGATGATCGGCACCCTGGCGATTACCGGTGTCGGCATTCCTCTGACACAGATCGGTTTTGCGGGCTTCCTGTCCAAGGATGCCATCATCGAAAGCGCATTTGCCGGCGGCACGGGCTTCGCCTTCTGGATGCTGGTGATCGCGGCGATGTTCACATCGTTCTATAGCTGGCGTCTGATTTTCCTGACCTTCTATGGCAAACCGCGTGGCGACAAGCATACGTATGACCATGCACATGAAAGCCCGATGACCATGCTGGTGCCGCTGGGCGTTCTGTCGTTGGGTGCGGTGTTTGCCGGGATGATTTGGTATGGGAATTTCTTTGGCCATGCGGACAAGGTCGGCAAGTTCTACGGTATTCCGGTTGCCGAAGCGTCAGAACATGCCGAGACCGGTGAACATGCGGCGGCGGATGCTTCGCACGGTGAAGACAGCCATGCGGATGAAAGCCACGCAGCTGACGGCCATGCCGATGAAGGTCATGGTGAGAAGGATGCCAAGGGTGGCGATCATCACTATGTCTTTGCGGGCCAGCCCGGCGAGGGTGCGCTTTACATGGCACCGGACAACCATGTTCTGGACGATGCGCATGCGGCTCCGAAATGGGTCAAGGTTTCACCCTTTGTCGCCATGTTGCTGGGCTTTGTGGTGGCCTACTGGTTCTACATCGTGAACACGTCGCTGCCAGCTCGTCTGGCTGCGAACCAGCGCCCGCTGTACCTGTTCCTTCTGAACAAGTGGTATTTCGACGAAATCTACGATGCGGTCTTCGTAAAACCCACTGTGGCGCTTGGCCGGTTCCTGTGGAAACGCGGTGACGGCAATACAATCGATGGCTTCCTGAACGGAGTAGCAATGGGCGTTGTTCCCTTCTTCACCCGCCTCGCCGGCAAGGCGCAGACCGGGTACATCTTTACCTATGCCTTCTGGATGGTGCTGGGCATCGCGGCCCTTGTGACCTGGATGTCGATCGGCGGAGGGGCCCAGTAATGGACTATATCCTTTCGATCGTCACGTTTATCCCCGCCATCGCCGCTGGCATTCTGGCCCTGTTCCTGCAGGGTGACGATGCGGCGGCCCAGCGGAACGCCAAATGGATTGCTCTGTTGGCCACCACGGTGACCTTCCTGGTTTCCATCGGCATCTACACTGGCTTCGACCCGTCGAACCCCGGCTTCCAGATGGTGGAAGAGGGTGAGTGGCTGATGGGCCTCAAATACAAGATGGGTGTTGATGGCATCAGCGTTCTGTTCGTTCTGCTGACCACCTTCATCATGCCGCTGACAATTCTGGCCAGCTGGAATGTCACGGATCGCGTCAAGGAATACATGGTTGCCTTCCTGCTGCTGGAAACGCTGATGCTGGGCGTCTTCATGGCGCTGGATCTGGTGCTGTTCTACCTGTTCTTCGAAGCAGGTCTTATTCCGATGTTCCTGATCATCGGGATATGGGGCGGCAAGGATCGGATCTACGCCAGCTTCAAGTTCTTCCTGTATACCTTCCTCGGCTCGGTCTTGATGCTGGTGGCGATGGTTGCAATGTATGCTGACGCAGGCACCACGGACATTGCCGCGCTGATGACGCACCAGTTCTCGTCCGAGAGCTTTAGCGTGCTGGGCATCTATGTTGTCGGCGGCATGCAGACCCTGATGTTCCTGGCGTTCTTTGCCTCGTTCGCGGTGAAAATGCCGATGTGGCCGGTGCATACCTGGTTGCCGGATGCCCACGTTCAGGCGCCTACGGCGGGATCGGTCGTACTGGCGGCGATCCTGCTGAAGATGGGCGGCTATGGCTTCCTGCGGTTCAGCCTGCCGATGTTCCCTGTGGGTTCAGCAGTGATGACCGATCTGGTGCTGTGGATGTCGGCGATTGCCGTGGTTTATACCTCGTTGGTGGCGCTGGTGCAGGAGGATATGAAGAAGCTGATCGCTTATTCCTCGGTCGCGCATATGGGCTTTGTGACCATGGGTATTTTCGCGGCAAATCAGCAGGGCATCGATGGCGCGATCTTCCAGATGCTCAGCCACGGGTTCATCTCGGCCGCGCTCTTCCTCTGTGTCGGCGTGATCTATGACCGGATGCATACCCGCGATATCGAGGCTTACGGCGGTCTGGTGATCCGGATGCCCGCATACGCGCTGGTCTTCATGCTGTTTACCATGGCCAATGTCGGCCTGCCGGGCACATCGGGTTTCATCGGTGAATTCCTGACCCTGATGGGCGCGTTCCAGGTCAACACCTGGGTAACGGCGGTGGCGGCTACTGGTGTGATTTTCTCGGCCGGGTATGCGCTGTGGCTGTACCGTCGGGTCGTGTTTGGCGATCTGATCAAGGAAAGCCTCAAGGCGATGACCGACATGAGCTCGCGCGAGCGGTTGATCTTCGCCCCGCTGATCGTGATGACCATCCTGCTGGGTGTCTACCCGTCGCTGGTGACCGATGTGATCGGGCAATCCACAGCGGCTCTGATTTCGAACTATGACACGGCTCTGGCCGCAGCTGAGGCTGCGACCCAGACAGCCGCTTCGCATTAAGGGAGCTTTGGAGACATGATCCAGGCTGATCTGACAATCATCCTGCCGGAAATCGTTCTGGCGCTTTATGCGATGGCGGCGCTGCTGGGGGCTGTCTATACGACAAAGGACGGGCTGGCGCCTCTGCTGGTCTGGACCACCGCAGGTCTTATGGCCCTTCTGGCAATCTGGATTGCAACTCAGGGCGGGGGTACAAACGTGGCCTTCAACGGCATGTTCGTCGATGACGGCTTTGCCCGCTTTGCCAAGGTTGCCATCCTGCTATCGGCGGGTGCCGTACTGGTCATGAGCCAGGAATACATGGCGCGCCGTGATCTGCTGCGTTTTGAATACCCGTTGCTGGTGGCACTGGCCGCCGTGGGGATGATGATGATGGTCAGCGCAGGCGATCTGATGTCGCTTTACATGGGGCTCGAGCTGCAATCGCTGTCGCTCTATGTCGTGGCTGCTCTGCGTCGTGACAGCGCGAAATCGACCGAGGCAGGTCTGAAGTATTTCGTGCTGGGTGCGCTGAGCTCGGGTCTGCTGCTTTATGGTGCGTCGCTGGTCTATGGCTTCACCGGCACAACGTTGTTCTCGGGTATCATCCAGACAGTTCACCACGGCGATGTTTCGTTGGGGCTGCTGTTTGGTCTGATCTTCCTGATCTCGGGTCTGGCCTTCAAGGTCTCGGCCGTTCCGTTCCATATGTGGACGCCGGACGTTTACGAGGGGTCTCCCACGCCGATCACGGCCTTCTTTGCCACGGCGCCCAAGGTTGCGGCGATGGCGTTGTTCGCGCGCCTGTTGCATGACGCGTTCGGCGGCATTGTCAAAGACTGGCAGCAAGTGATTGTCCTGCTGTCCGTGCTGTCGATGTTGCTGGGGGCCGTGGCCGCGATCGGACAGCGCGACATCAAGCGTCTGATGGCGTTTTCGTCGATTGCCCATATGGGTTATGCGCTGATTGGCCTGGCCGCCGGTACCGAGCTGGGTATCAAGGCGATGCTCATGTATCTGGCCATCTACGTGACCATGAATATCGGCACCTTCGCCTTCATTCTGATGATGGAACGTGACGGCAAACCCATTACCGACATTGACGCTTTGCGGCAATACTCCAAGCGTGATCCGGGCAAGGCGCTGGCGGTGCTGATCTTGATGTTCAGCCTTGCGGGCGTGCCTCCGATGCTTGGTTTCTTTGCGAAATTCGGCGTCTGGCAGGCGGGTGTCAGTGCGGGTCTGACCGGTCTGGTCGTCGTCTCGGCCATCGCTTCGGTCATCGGTGCCTTCTATTACCTGCGGATCGTGTTCTACATGTATTTCGGGGCCGAGAACGAAGAGCCGATCGAAACCCGGTCGACCCCTGTATTATGGGTGGCATTGATGGGGTCTGCGGCCCTGATGCTGATCGGTATCTTCTATCAGTTCGGTGTCGAGGGCGCGGCAGCAGCCGCAGCGGCCACGCTTGTCAACTGATCGTTTTGCACAACCGGAAAGAGGGGCTCGGTCGCGCGACCGGGCCTTTTTGATATGACAAAATGGCCCCAAGGCTATGGCCTGCACGAGGTGCAGGAAGTCGACAGCACGCTGAATGAAGCGGCGCGGATAGCTCCGAACGCGCGTGGTCCCGTCTGGATCATGGCGCATCACCAGACGGCGGCGCGCGGGCGGCGTGGACGAAGCTGGGCCAACCCGATGGGCAACCTGGCGGCGACCTTGCTGATGCGACCTCAGGGCGCGCCGGAACAGGCGGCATTGCGCAGTTTCGTGGCGGCGCTGGCGCTTTTCGACGCGTGTGTCGCCGTTACCGGGCGGGCTGCCGGACTGTCGCTGAAATGGCCCAATGACGTGCTGCTGAACGGCGGCAAGCTTGCCGGTATCCTGCTGGAAAGCACGGGGCAGGGGCGTGGCGTGGCGCATCTGTCCATCGGCATCGGAGTGAATCTGGCCAATGCCCCGGATGCCGACGCGGTAGAGCCCGGCGCGGTTCGTCCCGTGTCACTTCTTTCGGAAACCGGGGCGCATGTCTCGCCCGAGGATTTTCTGACTGAACTGGCTGCTGCCTATGCCGGGTATGAAACCCAGTTCGTCACCTATGGGTTCGAACCGATCCGCACCGCCTGGCTGTCCCGCGCGGCCCGGTTGGGCGAGGTCATCACTGCGCGGACCGGTACGTCAGAAACGGTTGGAACCTTCGAAACGGTGGACGCAAGTGGTAACCTTGTCTTAAACACCGCCAAAGGCCGCGTGAGCATTCCTGCGGCGGATGTCTATTTCTGAGAGGGGCGCGGATGCTTCTGGCCATCGATTGCGGCAATACCAATACCGTCTTCTCGATCTGGGACGGTAAGGAATTCCTGTGCACCTTGCGCACCTCGACCCACCATGCGCGCACGGCAGACGCGTATTTCACCTGGTATTCGACGCTGGTGAAACATTACGGGATCGAGGCGAATATCTCGGATGTCATCATTGCCTCGACCGTGCCGCGTGTCGTATTCAACCTGCGCATCTTCGCCGATCGATTTTTTGGTTGCAGACCATTGGTTGTGGGCAAGCCCGATTGCCTGTTGCCTGTCCCGCCGCGTGTGGATGAAGGCACGGTGCCCGGCCCGGATCGACTGGCCAATGCCGTGGGCGCATTTGACCGTCATGGCGGCAATGTCGTCGTGGTGGACTTTGGTACCGCAACAAATTTTGACGTTGTCGCCGCGGACGGTGCCTATGTGGGGGGCGTCATTGCTCCGGGTGTGAACCTCAGCCTTGAGGCTTTGCATCAGGGCGCAGCCGCACTGCCGCATATCGACATTACGCGTCCCGAGAAGGTGATCGGTACAAATACGGTTGGTTGTATTCAATCGGGCGTGTATTGGGGATATTCCGGTTTGATCGAGGGGCTGATCGCCCGGATCAAGGCCGAGTATGGAATGCCGATGAAAGTCGTTGGAACCGGAGGGCTGGCCCCCTTGTTCGATCAGGCCGACGTGGGGTTCGACGCAATCGAGGATGATCTGACGATGCACGGCCTGACCGTGATCCATCGCTACAACAAGGATAATGGCTCCGTATGAGCAGTGAAAGATTGATCTACCTGCCGCTGGGTGGCGCGGGCGAAATTGGCATGAACGCCTATGTGTACGGCTACGGTGAGCCGGGAAAGGAACGCCTGATCCTTGTGGATCTGGGTGTCACTTTTCCTGATATGGACACAACGCCAGGCGTTGACCTTATCTATGCCGATATCTCATGGCTGAAAGAGCGTGCAGACCGACTGGACGGTGTTTTCATCACACATGCCCATGAAGACCATGTCGGTGCCGTGGCACATTGTTATGACGCTTTGGGTGCGCCGGTCTATGCACGTGCCTTCACGGCCAATATCGCGCGTCGCAAAATGGAAGAACACGCGCACCCGACCGAGGCGGTCACGACCGTTTCCGCCTGGCCTGAACAGGTGTCCGCCGGGCCGTTCACGGTTGGTTTCCTTCCGGTTTCGCACTCGATTCCCGAAAGTGCCGCATTGGTCATCGACACCCCCGCAGGGCGTGTCGTGCATTCGGGCGACTTCAAGCTGGATGCAGCACCGGTCGTTGGAGAGGCCTTTGACCCTGACCTGTGGGCCGAGGTCGCCAAGCCCGGCATCAAGGCGCTGGTCTGTGACAGTACGAATGTGTTTTCGACCCATCCGGGGCGTTCAGAATCCGAAGTTGGCCCCGAGATCGTCAAGCTGGTCGAAGGCGCGGAAGGCATGGTTGTGGCCACCACCTTTGCGTCCAACGTCGCGCGGGTCAAAACGCTGGCCGAGGCGGGTTCGCGGGCCGGGCGTTCCGTCGTCCTGCTGGGCCGCGCGATGCGCCGGATGATTGAAGCCGCGACTGAAACGGGTATCCTGTCGGACTTCCCCAAGGTGATCAGCGCGGAAGAGGCGTTGGACTTGCCGCGACAGAACCTGATGCTGATCGTGACCGGCAGCCAGGGGGAACGACGGGCCGCAAGCGCCCAACTGGCCCGTGGCAAGTATCGTGGTCTGGAACTGGCCGAGGGCGATCTGTTCCTGTTTTCCTCGAAAACCATTCCCGGGAATGAGCGGGGCGTGATCTTCATCATGAACCAGCTCAGCGAAAAGGGTGTGGATGTCGTCGATGACAGCTCGGGCCTTTATCATGTCTCGGGGCATGCGAACCGGCCGGACCTTGAGAAAGTGCACGCACTGACCGATCCGCAATTCGTGATCCCGATGCATGGCGAACACCGGCACCTGCGGGAGCATGTCAAACTGGCAGAGCAGAGCGGCAGAACCGGAGTGCTGGCAGTGAACGGCACCATGCTGGATCTCAGCGGCAATGCGCCCGTGGTCGTCGATTATGTTGAAACCGGTCGCACATATCTGGACGGCACCGTTAAGATCGGTGCCCTTGACGGAGTGGTGCGGGATCGTATCCGCATGGCTTTGAACGGCCATGTTACGGTGACGGTGGTTCTGGACGAAGAAGACGAACCGCTGGGCGAGCCGTGGTGCGATACCATGGGGCTGCCCGAAACCGGGACGTCCCGTGCCGCGTTGGTCGAAGTGCTGGAAGAGGATCTGAACCAGTTCCTGATGCGGGCCGCTGCCAAGACCCTGCGCGATGACGACAAGCTGGAAGATGAAATGCGCCGCATCGTGCGGCAAACAGCCAAAGCCGAAATTGGCAAAAAGCCCGAAGTGACGGTGGTGGTCAGCCGGATGCGGTGAAACCGATCCGTCAGTCGTGGGTTGGCATCGGATAGCCCCTGAGACGCAGGAACAGGTTGGCTTCTTCGTTGTTTTTGTAGAATGGAACCGACGATGGCGGCTCGGGGGACGTAACCCGGGCCGCTATTTCCGCCAGAACGACCTCGGTGATAAACGGCAGATCCAGATCCCGTGCCCGATCCAGTGGCACCCATTGCAGGTGCGACAGTTCATCCGAGGCGTGACTGAAATCATCCACGTCACCTTGCAGGGCTTGGGCATCGACCAGAAAGAACCGCGCATCGAACCGGCGGGGACGGCCCGGTGGAGTTACTGCGCGAAAGACGAACTGAAGCGCAGCCGCAGTTGGCAGGTATCCCAACGCCGCAAAGCTATGCCAATCGTCAGGTACATGACCGGGCCATGTGCCCGGCTGGCCGAGAACAAGACCGGTTTCTTCCCAAAGCTCGCGTATGGCAGCAGCAGCGAGGGCGCGCTGAATCCCCGGCTCGGCCTGTTCGCCCAAACGTTCAAAGCACAAATCCGGCAAATTCGTTGCCAAGTGAACATCCGCGTCAGCCGGATCAACCGCGCCACCGGGAAAGACGAACTTGTTCGGCATGAAGGCCGCTTTGGACCCGCGTTGCCCCATAAGGATCGAGGGGGTTGTCCATCTGTCCCGCAGCACGATAATTGTCGCTGCGTCCCGGATGGCGGTTTTGTCGGGTGTCATGTCCAAATTGGTCAACTGGCTCGGGTCACGCGGTATTCCCAAAGCCATGCATGCGGCGTGCCCACTGATACGCCACCACCGCACCTTTCAGGCGTGGCAACAGGTACAGGGACAGGGCGACGCAGGCGACGGAAAAGCCGATGGCCATGGTCCACGGATCGGGCCGCCAATGCACATAGGACACGTGCAGAGCGGGCGCCAGCAGATGGCCGACCAGCAGGATTGTCAGGTAAGCGGGCCCATCATCTGCGCGATGGTGAAACAATTCCTGCCCGCAGTTCGAGCAGGAGTCATTGACCTTGAGATAGCTGTGCAACAGCTTGCCTTCCCCGCAGTTGGGGCATTTGCAGCGAAACCCCTTGACCAGGGCGGGCCATGTCTCACGCTCATCTTCAGAGGTCGTCTCGATCGTCTGATCCGTCATAATGTAACTCGCGCAGTAATCTTTTGCGGATAATGGGCCTGATCGTGAAAATTTAAAAGGGGGGTGCGTCGCTTTGCAACGTCTGCCCGGCACGTCGGCTTGGGGTCGGTCCCGAACCTTTCAAAAAATAATGTCGACTTCAGCGACGGAAATCCTGGCGCGGCCCGTTTGAATGGGTATGAGCGGCGGCACTCGGGCCGCGTCAACAAAAGGAAACGGAAATGAAAAACGTTACATTCATCTCGGCCATTGTTATGTCGGCGGTTGCGATTACCGGTACTT
Organism: Ruegeria sp. BHSA118; assembly: GCF_059613405.1. Lineage (NCBI taxonomy): Bacteria > Pseudomonadati > Pseudomonadota > Alphaproteobacteria > Rhodobacterales > Roseobacteraceae > Ruegeria > Ruegeria sp. BHSA118. Next base: position 114,780 of record NZ_JBXWSM010000002.1, on the reverse strand, counting down.
CTGTTCTGGCCGCTGGCCCGGGTGGCCGCGAGCCGGTGTCCTTTCAGGAACTGGACGCCAATGGCGATGGTCAGGTGACGCAACAAGAGATGGAGGCGCACCGCACCGCTCGTTTCACCGAGGCGGACACCAATGGGGATGGAAAGCTGAGCCAGGAAGAAATGCAGGCTGCCGCCCAGAAGAAAGCCAGTGACCGGGTTTCCAGGATGTTCGAAAACAACGATGCGAACAAAGATGGCTTCCTCAGCCAGGATGAGTTGCCGAAACCGCGCCGGGCTGACAAGATGTTTGATCGGATGGATGCGGACAACAGTGGCGGAATCTCGGAACAGGAATTTGCCGATGCCAAAGATCGAATGGGACGGCACCATAAGAAAAAGCATCAAAAATCGGGTGCAAGCGATAACTGATGCAGGATGGAGGATCTGACCTCCCACCCACAAGATGTTCGCGGTGCGGATTGCGCCGCGAACACACTCAGCGACGATGCGTTGCTGAGGCAATTCGCCGACGGCGAGGCGGGTGCGGCACGGATCCTGACCGATCGTTTGGGGCCTCGCTGTTACTCGGTTGCTTTGCGCATGTTGGGCAATCGGGCCGAGGCGGAAGACGTGACGCAGGATGCGATGATGCGGTTATGGCAGATGGCACCGAATTGGGTTTCGGGTCAGGCCAAGGTTTCGACCTGGCTGTATCGGGTGACGCTGAACCTGTGCGTGGACATAAGGCGCAAGAAGGCACCGGACAGGTTGTCGGACGTTCCCGAACCCGAAGATGGCAAGGCCAGCGTGGTTGACCGCATGCAGGATGAGGCACGCAAGGATGCCTTGCAGTCGGCTTTGGCTGAACTGCCCGAGCGGCAGCGGCAAGCGGTCGTGCTGCGCCATATTGAAGAGCTGCCCAACCCCGAGATTGCCGGAATAATGGGCATTTCGGTAGAAGCAGTTGAAAGCCTGACCGCAAGAGGCAAGCGCAGCCTGACCGCGATCCTGGCCGGACGGCGCGAAGAACTGGGGTATGACAATGGCGGATGAAGACCTGGAACTGGATCAATTGTTTGCACAGGCACGACTGCAACGACCGGCACTGCCGGACGATCTTGCCGTGCGAATCCAGACGGATGCTGAATCTGTTCGCCTCGGTCGCCTTGCGCCTGCGCCGCAACCGATGCCTTCGATATGGCACAGGTTGATAAGCAATGTAGGGGGATGGCAGGGCCTTGGCGGGCTTGTCGCCGCAAGCGCTGCCGGTGTCTGGATCGGGTTTTCCGCACCAGCCTTTCTGCCGGACCCGGCCAACCTGCTGGCGTCAGAGGAGACACCCTTTCTCGTAGCCGACCTTGGATTTGACTCGAGTTTTCTGGAGAGCACAGAATGAACGCTGATCCCAAGCCCAAACGCAGATGGGTTCCTGTCGTCCTGGCCCTGTCACTGGCGCTGAACCTGCTGGTTGTCGGTGTCGCTGTTGGAACGGTGTTGCGCCTCAAAGGCGGGGATCATGCCAAATCACCGCCTGGCTTCGGCCCCGCGTTGTACCGGGCCTTGCCCAAGGATGATCGGAAGGCGATGCGGGGCGAGCTGGCGGGCCTGCACAAGAAAGGGTCCAAGGGTCGTGCTCAGGATTTTGAAGCGCTCAGTCAGGCTTTGCGCGCAATGCCCTTCGACCCGGTCGCCGTTCAGGTTCTGTTGCAACAACAAGCACTGGCCAGCGCCGATTTGCAGCAGGCCTTGCAAACGCAATGGCTGACCCGTGTGACCGCCATGAGCGATGATGAGCGGCAGGCCTATGCAGACCGTTTGCAGGAGGTCGTCAAACGCGGGCCGCATGGGCACAAGAAAAGAGACTGAACAGATCAGGCGGCACTTTGCCTGATACTCACCTGATTGCGCCCTGCTTTCTTCGCAGCATAAAGCGCTTTATCCGCGGATTTGATCAGGTTTTCCACGCTTTCGGCCGTACAGTCTTGCCGGGCGAAACCGGCCTGAGACAACTTCAACCCGATACTGACCGTCACTTCAACTTGTGCCCCATGGTCCGGTAACAGGAACGGGGACTGGCAGATGCTGTCACAAACGGTTTCGGCCAGGTTCAACGCCCTTTGGGGCGATACATCGGGCACGCCGATCATGAACTCTTCCCCCCCGATGCGGGCGACAAAGCCACGGGATCCCAAGGCATGTTGCATACGTTCCGCCGCTTGCATCAAAACGTAATCGCCGCTTGCATGACCATGGCCATCATTGATTGCCTTGAAGTGATCCAGATCGGCCAGCATGATCGCAAAACTGCGCCCCGTTCTGGCGGATTGGCGCGCGATCTGATCCAGCGCGCGCATGGCGTAGCGGCGATTGTGCAGCCCGGTCAACGGGTCGATCCAGGATTCCGCGATGCCTCTTTTGAGAGAGACCCGCATCTGATCCAGTCGCGCTTTGCGGGCGATCTGGTTTTCAAGCCGCAGCAGGATTTCTTGCGCGCAGAACCCACCCAGACAGACAGCATCGGCCCCTCGGTCCAGAGCTTCCGAAGCCTGTCCTGCGTCTTCGTCTTTCAGCACCCCGATCAAAACTGTGTGCCGGGTCACGCCGCGTGATCTCAGGTCGGCAAGGATATTCAGACCAGACGGGTTCGCGCCCAGCTCAACCACGATCGCATCAGGAATAGAGCCGGACAAAACACCCCGCAGGTTTGACTGAAGATGCCAGTTCAAATCAAATTGACGTTGATCTTCAAGGGCCTTTTGCCAAAGCGCGCCGGTTCGGGCTGTGTGGGTCAGAATATCAACCTGCGCCGCCTTGGATGGTCTGATTATCGGTTGGGCCGGCTCTGCGAAGCCAATCGGTTGCGATCCGTTGCTGACCTGCAAATCCTGAGTGGCCGCACGGGCACGCAAAAGGCTGCGAATGCGCGCCAACAATAAGGTGTCTTTGAACGGGTGCGTCAACACATCATCCAGCCCGTCCTTCAACGCCCGCAGCCGGGCGTCCCGGTCATTTTGCGCGGCAATCGCCACGACCGGAACGTCGTCAAGGCCGGGTTCCTTCACAATCGCCTTCTTCACATCCGCAGCCGTTCCATCCGGCAACGTCTGGGCCGTCAGAACCAGATCCGGTTGCGTACGCCGCACGAGTGCGGGCAAACCTTCAAGCTTTTCACCCTGCACCACGTGATACCAGGCCGCCGTCAGCTGTACCTTCAGCATGATGCGATTGGTCGATACCCCGTCGAGGACAAGGATAGTTCCCTGCACAGACATAGTTGTTCACCGTTGATTGCATGCGTGAACAAAGTGTTTATGACTCTGGTTAACAAACCCTTTCCAAGACTGGATCTGACCCAAGTTTATGCCGATATCCTCTGATTCCGCCGAAACTCTTGCGCTGACGGCCCTGGCCTGGCTGGTCAGCAACGACGCGCTTTTGCCTGTCTTTCTGGGCTCCACGGGCGCATCGATCGAGGATGTGCGCGATCGGGCAAGCGATCCCGAGTTTCTGGCGTCGGTTCTTGATTTTCTGGTGCTTGACGATTCGTGGGTCATGGCGTTTTGTGACGCCAATTCACTCGCCTATGATCTTCCCGCCCAGGCAAGGGCGGTATTGTCAGGCGGCGCTGAGATACACTGGACATAACCATATTTTCCGCAGGAGCACCGGATGCCGATAGATGCGATCATCTTTGACAAAGATGGCACGCTGTTTGACTTTGCAAATACGTGGGGAGGGTTCGGACGCTCCATGCTGTTGCGCCTGTCCAACGGGGACGAAGATCGCGCGACCGAGCTTGGCCGTGTCATCGGATATGATTTCGAGCAAGGGAGATATACCGAAGACAGCATTGTAATCGCCGCCACGGTCGAGGAAATCGCAGAGGTTCTGATTGCCCATGTCGATGGCGTGACCTTGCAGGAGATCATCGATTTGATGAACTCCGAGGCCGCCTCGGCCCCGCAGGTGCCCGCCGTTCCATTGGTTCCGTTCCTGGAAGGTCTGCAAAACGCTGGTATAAAGCTGGGCGTTGCGACGAATGACAGTGAACATCCCGCTTTGCAGCATCTCGAATCTGTCGGGATAAGGGGGCATTTCGATTTCGTCGCAGGGTATGACAGTGGTCACGGGTTCAAGCCGGGACCGGGCCAGTTGCTTGCCTTTGCCGCCCATATCGGGGTCGAGCCATCTCGTATCGCGATGGTGGGCGACAGTCTTCATGACTTGCAGGCCGGGCGCGCGGCGGGGATGACCACGATCGGTGTTTTGACCGGTTTGGCCGAGGCCGATGCATTGGCGCCGATGGCGGATGTGATTTTGCCGGATATCGGGCATATTCCCGAATGGTTGGCCAAAATTTGATTTTCTAATCCGGGATTCGACAATACGGAATGAAAAACCGACATAATCTGTCGCAGACGGAGCGGCCATAGGCGTCTCTTCGGGGCTTGCTTGACGAAAGCAAGAACAGGAGGCACCGATGGCCGAGACCAAGACACGCAAGCGCCGCGGAGGAGGGCGTGCAGGGGCGGCTGCGCGCAGGGGCAGTGCAGCGATTGACCAGATGCCCTGGGATCCGCCGGTCAATATCGATCGACCTACAGAACCTTTGGGTCAGGCCGGCATCGAAGCGATCCATGAAGGGGCGATGCGCATCCTCGAAGAGATCGGAATCGAGTTTTACAACGAAGAGGCAATAGGCATCCTGCGCGAAGCCGGTTGCACCATCGACGGCGACAATGTCCGCATGGGGCGGGACTTTGTCATGGAGATGATCGCCAAGGCTCCCAGCCGGTTTTCGATCACCCCTCGCAATCCGGATCGCAAGATCGAAATCGGGGGGAAGAACATCCTGTTCGGCAACGTCTCTTCCCCGCCGAATTACTGGGACATGGAGATCGGGAAAAAAGTACCGGGCAATCGCGAGATGTGCCGGAACCTTCTGAAGCTGACGCAATACTTCAACTGCATCCATTTCGCCGGCGGATACCCGGTCGAGCCGGTCGATATCCACGCCAGCGTTCGCCATCTGGATGTGCTGTACGACAAGCTGACCCTGACCGACAAGGCCATGCACGCCTATTCACTGGGCAAAGAACGCGTCGAAGATGTCATGGAAATGGTGCGCATCGCAGGCGGTTTGAGCGACGAGGAGTTCGAGGCCGCGCCGCGCATGTATACCAATATCAACTCGACCTCGCCGCTGAAACACGATCACCCGATGATCGACGGGTGTCTGCGCCTGGCGCGGCGTGGTCAGGCGATTGTTGTCACGCCCTTTACGCTGGCGGGTGCGATGGCCCCCGTAACCATGGCGGGCGCCGTGGCGCAGTCGTTGGCCGAGGCGCTGTGTGCCATTGCGCTGTTCCAATACGTGCGCCCCGGTATTCCCTGTGTGATCGGTACATTCACGTCGAATGTGGATATGAAATCCGGCGCGCCGGCCTTTGGAACACCGGAATACATGCGTTCGACCCAGATGACCGGCCAGATGGCGCGGTTCTATGGTTTGCCCATGCGGTCTTCGGGTGTTTGTGCGGCAAATGTGCCGGACGGGCAGTCAGTGTGGGAGACTTCGAACTCGCTTTGGGCGGCCGTGCAATCGGGCACCAATATGGTCTACCACGCAGCCGGTTGGCTTGAGGGCGGTCTGATCGCCAGCCCGGAAAAGTTCATCATGGATTGCGAAATCCTACAGCAAATTCAACGCTATATGAACCCCGAGTTGACCGCCACAGGACCGGACGAGATTGCACTGGATGCAATCAGGGCAGTTGGTAATGACGGCCATTTCTTTGGCATTCAGCATACGCAGGATCGCTATACCACGGCCTTCTATCAACCCTTCTTGAGTGATTGGAAAAACTATGAAGGATGGGAGGCCGCCGGCGGTATCTGGACGGCAGAACGCGCGCATCACATGTTCAAAGAGATCATCTCGAGCTTTGAAGCCCCCCCGATCGATGAAGGCATTCGCGAGGAACTGGCCGCTTTTGTCGAACGCCGCAAAGCGGAAGGAGGCGCGCCCACGGATTTCTGACCGGACAGGTGGTATAGATCTGATACTCGGTTGAATTCGCTGCAACTCAGGGTGGATTTTGGCTATTTGTTAAGGTTTTTCCGGCCACAGTGCACAGGACACCAAACTGGGGCATCTGATGCATGGTCTGATCAATCGGGCGATACAGTCCTTTGTCTGTGCGACCTACGGGCGATCCTGCTGGTTGCGCGTGACCGAAGCCGCACGGCTGGGGTTTGTCGAGTTTGAAGCCATGCTCGTCTATGACGATGACATGACGTCCAAGGTAATGGAGGCGCTGGGCGCAGACCTCGATCGGCCGCAAGCCGAAGTCTTTGAGGACCTGGGAACGTATCTCGTGTCTCATCCGAATATGGAAGGGCTGCGCCGCCTTCTCAGGTTTGGCGGTGTCAGCTACGTGGAATTTCTTCACTCGCTCGACGATCTGGCGGACCGCGTGCGGCTCGCCGTGTCTGATTTGACCCTGCCGGCCCTGGAATTGAGAGAGCTGTCAGCCACGGAATTTCAGCTGAGTTGTTTCCCGGGTCTGCCCGGCTATTCCAATGTCATGGTTGGGGTCCTGCGCGCAATGGCGGATGACTATGGTGCGCTGGTGATGCTGTCACACGAAGGGCAGCAGCAAGACAGTGATGTCATTTCCATCATGTTGGTTGAAAGCGCTTTTGCTGAGGGGCGGCATTTTGATCTGGGGGCTCGGAACGGATGACAGATACCCAAGAACTGGCAGGTCTGCTGGAAACGATTTGCCCGATGTTCCTGTTAGTGAACCAAAACGGGCATATTCAGCAAGCAGGTCCGACCCTGCAAAAGTTGCGACCTGAACTGCCGCTGGTGGGGCAGGGGTTTCTGGATGTGTTTGAACTGATCCGCCCCAGAACGATCACCACCATTCCCGCCCTGATGTCAATGGCGGGGGCGAAGCTGCATCTGAGGTTTCATTATGAACCCCGCACAACCCTCAAAGGCCTGGTCGCTCCCTTGCCGCATTCCGGTGGTGCGGTCATCAATCTGTCATTTGGTATCTCGATTTTGGATGCGGTGCGGGACTATGCGCTGACAAGTGCGGATTTCTCGGGCACGGATCTGGCGATTGAGCTGTTGTATCTGGTCGAAGCCAAATCCGCCGCGATGGAGGCATCCCGCTCTCTCAACCTTCGGCTACAGGGTGCGATGCTTGCAGCCGAAGAGCAGGCCTTTACCGACACATTGACCGGACTGAAGAACCGAAGGGCGATGGATCACTTGCTCGAGCATTTGATCTCGGGAAATTCCACCTTCGCGCTCATGCATCTGGATCTGGATTTTTTCAAATCTGTAAATGACAAGCTGGGCCATGCGGCGGGTGATTTCGTCTTGCAGCAGGCCGCCCGCATCATGCAGCAGGAGACACGAAGCAACGACACCGTGGCCCGGGTCGGCGGGGATGAATTCGTCATTGTTTTCAAAGATCTGACTCGAGAGGATACTCTGGCCTGCATTGCTGGGCGTCTGATATCAAGGTTGAATGAACCGATGACGTTTCAAAATCAGAGTTGCTCGATCTCGGCCAGTATTGGCACCGCCCTGTCCACGCAGTTCGACTGCCCCAACGCCGCCGACATTCTTCACGCAGCAGACTTGGCCCTTTATCAGGCCAAACGCGACGGCCGGTCTTGCCATCGCATGTATTCAGCGTTGAGCAAGGCGCAAACCTGAATTCGTTCAGAAACACGATGGGCAACATATCGGGGCTTCAGGCTGAATCGAATGCCGCATTTATCTTTTTGGCAATCTGCTGCCGGATCGGTGGCAGCTCTCCCACCACCGGTAGGACCACGCCTGAAAACCCCGCGCGATCCAGCTCTTGCGGGACGTCTTCCTGCACATGCCCTCCGGCACAGGCAAAGAACGGAAGGCACAGTGCCTGATCTTCGGTGCCGTTTGCAGCGTCTGATATGGAAGGTGGCTCTTCGACGAAACCGACGCGAACGGATTTGAACGCAACCAATCCCGCAAGCTGTTTCGCAAACTGGAACGCCACGGCCGACGGGTTCCGGCTGCGCCCGGAACCATGCGCGGCAATGACCAGATCGGTGGACCGAGCGGCCCAGTGTTTGTCGGATAATTCCGATCGCAAGGCCTCTGCAGTCAGGGCCGGCAGGTCCGGGTCAATTCCAAGCGGGTCCAATATCCGTGCCGGATGGTGCCCAAGCCGTTTGGGTAGCGCGCTGGTGACAAACCACCCTTTTGCCATGAAAAGTGGATAGATGACCGATTTCTCGGGCGCGCGGTCCAGCGTCGCCTCTAACGCGCCCGGCGCGGCCAGAGTGGCCGAATGCACCGACACATGCCGGGTCAGCGCGTCGACCTCGGCGGCGAATGCCGCAAGTGCAGCTTCGGCCGGTTCCGGGTCTGACGGTTGGCCATGAGCGACAATTATGGCATGTGACATTCGGATCTCCTGCTGCGTTGCGCGATAGGTGTTTCACGTCAACCTGAAGTCAACACCACAGTTAGCCCAGAAGTGTCAGCCATAGCCAGACGGTCAGAATGGACGAGGCTGTTCCGATAAGTACCGCCGACGCTGCGACCCGTTTAGCGCGACCATACATGTTGGCGAAGATATAGGCGTTGAAACCCGGAGCCATGGCGGCATTCAAAACCCCCGACCGAAACAGATCCTGCGGCAGGCCCGTGGATTTGCCGAACACCCACACCAGGCTGGGATGCAGCATCAAAGAGATACAGCAGACATAAGCAATGGTGCGCAGGTCGCCCTCGGGTTTGTATTTGACCAGCACACCGCCCAGGGCAAACAACGCCCCGGGCAGGGCAGCACGGGTGATCAACCCCAGCGCTTCGTCGACCACGGCAGGGATCGCCAGGCCGGACAGGTTGACCAGAAACCCAAGGGCGATACCAAGGATCAGTGCATTCTTGAACATTGCAGACAAAACAGACCGTGCCATGCGGATGCCACCATGACCGCGATTTCGCACGACCTCCATCACCGTGATCCCAACGCCGTAACAAAACGGAGAATGGAAGGCGATGATCGCGTAGTTGCCCGTCAGGTTCTCGGGCCCATATGCGCGTTCGGTTATCGGCAAACCCAACAGGACAGAGTTTGAGAACAGGCAACAAAACCCGATGGCGACGCAATCCTCCCAATCGCGCCCGAAGATGATGCGCGCGCCGAACAGACCTGCTGTGAAACACAGGGCGGCAGCGGAATAGAAACTGGCCAAAAGCCGGGGGTCGAAACTGGCGCTGAGGTCCAGATGCGCGATGGCCAGGAACAAAAGGCAGGGAATCGCAAAGCCTTGGGTGAATTTCATCAGCCCATCGACATGCGCTTCTTTGAAGTACCCCGTGCGGGTTGCCGTATACCCGGCCCCGATTACAAGGAAAACCGGAAGAATGACGTCGATCAGGCTTTGCAGCATGTGACCCCCGTGCGACGGGCCTGCTGCGATATCTTGCGGGCGACGGGCAGCGGCCTACTGCGCCTGATGAATCACCATCCCGTCGAAGGCGGGGGTGATGTGGTCGGGGGTTTCCGCATCGACGGTCGCATAGTCGAGATCGATATGCATGTTGGTCAGAACCGCGCGCTTCGGTTGCAGCTTTTCGATCCACCCAAGCGTCTTTTCCAGATGCGCATGTGTTGGATGAGGTGAACGGCGCAGGGCATCGATGACAAGGCAGTCCAGCCCTTTCATCTCGGGCCAGGCGTCGTCGTAGATCTCGGCGACATCCGGAAGATAGGCGAGTTGCCCAATGCGGAACCCAAGGGAATCGATTGAACCGTGATTGACTTTGAAAGGACGAAACGGAATCGGGCCGCCGGGGCCGTCGATTTCAAATGGGCCGTCGATAGACTTGAGCTCGAGTATCGGAGGATAAGGAGAGCCTTCCGGCTGAATGAACGCGTATCCAAACCGCCCCAACAAGGCGTTCTGTGTGTCGCCATCCGCCCAAACGGGAACACGGGTTTTCATGTTGAACACGATCATGCGCAAATCATCGATTCCATGCACATGATCTGCGTGGGAGTGCGTATAGACGACCCCGTCCAACCGCCCTGTACCTGTATCCAGCAACTGGCTGCGCATATCCGGCGTGGTGTCGATCAGAACCGAGGTTGTCCCATCCGGCCCGTCGCGTTCGACCAGCATCGAACAGCGGCGCCGGATGTTCTTGGGGTTCGCAGGGTCACAATCGCCCCACTGACCGCCCAGCCGCGGCACGCCGCCAGAGGACCCGCAACCCAGAATTGTAAATCGGAAGCCGGTCATGCGGCGGCCTTGTATGATGCCGCTTTGGTAAACAGCCGGTCGAAGTTTGCCTGTGTCTGGTCAGCAAAGGCGGCATAGTCCATGCCAAAGATTTCAGCCCCCTTACGCGCCGTGTGCGCGGTATAGGCTGGTTCGTTGCGTTTGCCGCGGTACGGCGGCGGGGCCAGATAGGGCGCGTCGGTTTCCACCAAAATGCGATCCACCGGTGCGCTTGCGAAAATGTCTCGCAATTCCTGACTTTTAGGAAAGGCGGCTATGCCGGACATGGACAGATAAAACCCCAGCTCCAGCGCAGCCTTGGCCAGTTCAGCTGAGGATGAGAAGCAGTGCATGACGCAGGAATAGGGTGCGTTGCGATATTCTTCGGCCAGAATGCGGGCCATATCTTCATCAGCTGCGCGGGCGTGAATGATCAGGGGCAACCCGGTGCGCTGGGCCGCTTCGATATGGATGCGCAGTGACTGTTTCTGCACTTCGGCACTGTCGGCGGTATAGTGATAGTCCAAGCCGGTTTCACCGATACCGACGAATTTCGGATGCTGTGTCAGGGCGACCAGATCGTCGACCGAGGCCAATGGCTCGTCCGCGGCGCTCATCGGGTGCGTGCCTGCGGCATAGAAGACCGGCGCGTGGGCTTCGGCAATCGCACGGACGGCGGGTTCGTTGCACAGTTTGGTGCAGATCGTCACCATCCGGGTCACGCCAGCCTGGGCAGCACGCGCGACGATGTCGTCCAACTGGCCTTCGAAATCCGGGAAGTCCAGATGGCAATGGCTGTCGGTAATCTGGGGGGTGTCGCTCATCTGTTCTGACCGGCAGTTTCCTGTATCTTGAACACCGTATCTAGGACCAGAGCGGCAGGGTCAAGGTTGACTGCCTGACCATGTCGCGCTCGGGCTGTGATCGTTGCGGCGACCTCGGCCCAGCGACGGGCTTGATTTGGCGATGCTGACAGACGCGCCAGCGTTTCACCCTCGTTGGGGGCGGCTTCAGGAAGCGGGGGCGTACCCGTTGCCCCGGTGAGGGCCAGCCGTGACAAAGCGATGTCGATCAGGGTAAGCAAAAGTTCGAACCGGTCCGCCGCGCCGCGCTGTGCTGCCGCTTCGGCCAGGGCCAGCGCGCGCTGGCGATCCATGCGGGGCAGGGTGCCCAGAATGGCGATCAGTTCGGCATAGATGTCCAGACCACCCAGATTGATCAAACGCACTGCGTCTCCGACTGAACCCGCGGCAAGCGCGGCAAGGTGTTCTGTCTGCGCGGGAATTTCGGTTTCCGTGTGTGACAGGGCGGCTTGCATGTCTTGCGCGTTCAGCGGGCCGAGGCGCAGCGTGCGACAGCGTGAACGGATGGTTGGCAACAGGCGTGAGGGTTGATGCGATACCAGCAAAAGGGTGGTACGGGCAGGCGGCTCTTCCAGCATTTTCAGCAACGCGTTGGCGGCGCTGACGTTCATTTCGTCTGCTGAATCCACGATCACGACGCGGCGGCCGCCGTCCGCAGAGGACAGGCCAAAAAATTTCCCGAGCTTGCGGATGTCATCCACGACGATCTCACCGCGCATCCGTCCCTGATCGTTCAGCGACCGGGTTATCGCCGCCAAACCCGGTTCTGCCCCGGCCTGAATGCGATGGGCCACCGGGTGGTCGGGATCGATATCGAGCGTTTCGGGCGGAGGCGGCGCGCCGAACAACCCGCCATCCTCGGCCGGCGGAGTGGCAAGCAGAAACCGTGCAATTCGCCAGGCGAGGGTCGCCTTGCCGACACCACGTGGCCCAGTCACCAGCCAACCGTGATGCAAACGGTCCGATGTGTAGGCGGTCAGAAATGCCTGTTCAGCCGCGTCTTGGCCAAAAAGCCGACCGGTTTCGCGCGGATGTGGTGCGCCCGGCACCTGATCCGAAGAAGGGATATCGTCGCTCATCGTCTACCGCAGTGCTGTCTGGACGATTTCTGTCACATCCTGCGCAACGCTGTCCATGTCCCTGTTGCCATCCACGATGTGAAACCTGTCGGGGAACTCATCGGCCAGCGCCAGAAACCCGGCGCGCATCTTCTTCTGCAATTCCGGGCCAAAGTCCTCGAACCGTTCTTCGGTGCCTTGTCGCCCCTTGGCGCGTGCCAGGCCCGTTTCAGGGTCCATGTCGATCAGCAGCGTCATGTCCGGTTCGCGCCCGATCATCAGGCTGTGCAACTGATCCACCAGATTTCGCAGATCACCCCGGGACAAGCCCTGATACATTCGTGTGCTGTCAGCAAAGCGGTCGCAGATCACGACTTTCCCTGCCGCCAGAGCGGGCTCGATTGTACGCTCCAGATGGTCGCGGCGGGCTGCGGTGAACAGCAGAATCTCGGTCTCGGCCGACCAGCGATCCGGGTCGCCCTCCAAAACCAGGCTGCGAATTTCCTCGGCCCCCGCGGAACCGCCGGGTTCGCGCGTCAGTACCACCTCGTGACCCTGCGCGCGCAGATGTTCCGCCAGCATCCGCGCCTGGGTTGACTTGCCTGAACCGTCAATGCCTTCGAAGGTCAGAAATAACCCCGCTTTCGTCACATCGACTCCAGCGGGTTGTTGATCACGTCTTTCAATACGATACCGCCGACGGTCAGCATGCGCACCACAAACCCGCCAATCGCAACATCTTCGGCTGCCACCAGCGGGCGCCGGATTTCCGGCAACCCTTCGGGCTTGATCACCAGTTCGGCCAGTTGCTGACCTTTCTTGACGGGCGCGTTGATCGGGCCGTCATAGACCACTTCGGCCTCGACATTCTGAGCCCCCAGAACAGGGAACAGCACGTTCAGATCACCTTCGGGAACAAGCCCCACGGTCTTTTTCTCGCCCATCCACAGTTTGGCTTCGGCTATCGGCGTTTCCGCGGTGGCAACTGTCCTCTCGACAAAATTTCGAAACGACCAGTTAACCACGGCCTCAGCCTCCTCTGCGCGCTGGCCGGTGCTGTCGAGGCCCGTCAGCACAAAGATCACACGCCTGTCGCCTTGTTTGGCGGACCCGACAAGGCCATAGCCCGCTTCTTGCGTATGGCCGGTTTTCAGGCCATCTGCGCCGATATCCAGCCGCAGCAACGGGTTGCGGTTGCGTGCGTTTGACGGCGCGCGGCCATCGAATTCGAAAACTTCTTCGGCGAAAAGGGGGTAGTATTCTGGAAAGTCGGTGATCAGCCGGTCTGCAAGTACGGCCAGATCATGAACCGACATCATATGCCCGGCGGCGGGCCAGCCGTTTGAATTTGCGAAGTTCGAATTGTTCATGCCCATCTGCTTGGCGCGCTGGGTCATGTATCGCGCAAATCCTGCTTCGGTGCCATCCGGGCTGAGCGCTTCGGCAATGACGACGCAGGCGTCATTGCCCGACAAAACTATAATACCGCGCAGCAGATCTTCGACACGAACGCGATCCTGCGTATTCAGGAACATCGTCGAGCCGCCATAGCTCATCGCGTGATCCGAAACAGGCAGCGTTTCGTCCAGCGTCAAGCGCCCGTCCCGCAATGCTTCGAACGCAACATAAAGCGTCATGAGCTTGGACATCGACGCAGGCGGCAACGGTTGGTCGGCTTCTTTCGACAGCAGCACGGTGCCGGTGGTCTGGTCGATAACGTAAGCCGCGCGGGCGGATGTATCAAAAGCCTGGGCCGGTATCGCCAGAACGGCAAGCCCAAGAGCCAGAACAGATGTTCGTATTGAGGATAGCATGTTACGCCTCCCTGAATTAGTCGGTTACCGTGAACGCATCTTTGAAGCCAAGGTCTTTCACGTCCTTTTGAAAGGCTTTGCGCTCGGCCCGGGTTGAGGCCGGGCCGACCAGCACGCGCCAGACTGTACTATTTGCTGTTTTCAGTTCCCGAACAACTGTGGGCAATCCGTTGCGACGCACCTTTTGGGCTGCTGACTTTGCGTTCGCCTCGACGCTGAAGGTTCCAATCTGAACATAAGGTTTGTTCAAAGATGTCGCCGATGTCGCGGCGGCGGCAACAGGCGTGGCGTCTGACGCATCAATTGCGGCTTCGGCCCCCTCCACCGGGTCCAGCGGTGTTTCGGTGATCGCAGCGGGGTCTTTCTTTTGCCACCATTTCCGCTTGGCAGGTCGCTCGGCGGGGGGCGTGACCGGTGCATCCGACAAAGAGGGCGTCGCCACGGCTGCAGCGGCTTCGGCGGCTACGTCTGCGCTGTCGGTCGCTGTATCTGCCGCGGCCACGGCAGTTCCCGCAGCCGCAGCTGCGGGGGCTTTCTTCTGCCACCATTTCCGCTTGGCAGGTTTTTCGGCAGGTGCTTCGATCTGATCGTCGGCTGATGTCGGCGTCTCGGCATCTTCGCCTGCGGTCTCGACGTCTTCAGCCGTTTCATCGGATGAACTGGCCACACCCGCTGCAACCGCAGCCGTCCCAGCCGCGGCGGCGGGTGGTTCCTTTTTCTGCCACCACTTCCGTTTGACCGGTTTTTCCGGCTCTGTGGACGTTTGAGTGTCGGACGCTCCGTCAGCAACTGCGGCCGTGGTTTCGGCTGTCGATTCTTCTGCCTCTGGCGCATCCTCTGGCGATGGTTCTTCGATCTTTTCACGGCGCAGTGCGACGATGCTGACTTTTGTCGGCGCGCCCGCAAGCATTCCCAGCTCTTTCGCGGCAGCGGACGAGACCTGAAGCGCAGGTCCGGGCAGGTTGCGCTCGCGCCGGAACAGGGCGCCGGTCACGGATTTGTTGTTGGACGTGTTTCTGATCACGACACGTTCAGGTTGGGACGCATCCGGGTGCGCAACCCATATCCCGCCAAGAGACGGCCGGCCATCCCAAAGCCCTGCTTCGGTTGTCTGAAAAACCTCGGGGGCCTCGATATCACGCTGAGAGCCGGTGGCCACCTCGGGCAGGAGTTCCGTCTTGCCCGAATTGTCTTCCGGTTTTTCAGCCGAGTCAGAAGTTGACAAAACCTCTTCGCATCCGGCCAATAACGTGAAAGTCAACGCCAGATACGCCAGCCGTTTCGGCCCCGGGCGTGTCTCGATCGCTCGCTTCATCTGCTTTTCCCTTGCCTGAAGGGGTTTCGTTTTCCGAACCCCACTGCCGGTCTGCTGGTTCTGAATGCCAGCATGTTGCGGTCTTTCCTGCGGATCATAACGTGGCTGAAGTGTCATGGAAAGACCGCTGCACAGGCTTCGGCAAGATTTCCCGATTTCGACTTGCCTCTGGTCGAACTTGGCCTTAGACCCTGCTGTCGACGGGGAGGTGGCAGAGTGGTCGAATGCGGCGGTCTTGAAAACCGTTGGGCGTGAGAGCGTCCCCAGGGTTCGAATCCCTGTCTCCCCGCCATTGAAATATGGCAAATCCGACCACACGCTGACCACTTCCTGTATTTTCCAAACCTACGGTTTCTCCAGAATATTCCCATGTTTGGTTCCTGTTCTGGTCCGCTTGGTCTGAGCCCGCTTTGCGAGTCGCTTTTGGCCGGCACCTTTCGAGTATTCTTGAACCATCGAGAGGCTATTGTGACCTGTGGTGGCCGCAATCTGGTGGTCAGTATACCCAGCCTCGGCCAATTCGCTTGCTGCGCTGTATCGCAGGCAATATCGGCATCTACGAAGACCGCCCCCGGATGATCACCCGAAATGGGACTGGGGCGGGGGGCGGCCAGAAACTCGGCCCGGGTCAAGCCGGAGTGTGGCTTTCAGCCTTGCGGGTTGAATTGCTGGTCTCGTATGAAAAACCGGGTTGAGGCAGGCAGGCGCCTCAACAATCGACACGGCCATTCTGTATGCGCAAGCTTGGGCCGTGTCACAAACACCGCGCTGATAGAACTTCCACGGCGTCATCAAATGTTCGGGTGGTCTTCTCGGCCCGCGCCGTCAGATGAGCGCCTTCCAGCAAGGCCAATGCCGCGCGTGCTTCTGCTTTCGGATCCTCAACACCCGTGATCGAATGATCTGTTTTGCCAAGCGCAAAGACATTCTCGATCCACCGGGTCACCATGCGCCGGAACTCGCGGATTTTGTCGGTAACCTCATTCGACAAGCTTTCCCGGCTGATGATCAGCGACACACATAAGCACAGGGTTTTTCCGTCGTTCAAAGCCGCACGATACAGCGCGATCAGTGCACGCATGCGCGCGCCCGCCGTGTCACAAGTTTCCTCGATCTCGACGCAGCGCCCGGTAAACTCGGTATGGTAGCGTGTCATCAAAGCTGCTGACAGCGCGGCTTTGGTCGGGAAGTGATAGTGGATCGATGCCTTGCGGATGCCCACATCATTGGCAAGGTCGGCATAGCTGAACCCGTCGAAGCCTTTGCTGCGTACGGCAAATTCGGCAGAATTCAGCAGAGCAGTTTTGGTGTCTAATTCCATGCCGGGCTCCTCCTTCTTGCGCTCAACAATGCCGCGGTGTTTTCTGCCGCTTCCAATGCGCCTTCAAGATATCCCCCAAATTGCGCGGCTGTTTCAGTGCCACTGAAAATGATCCGGTCTTCCCAGATCCGCGTCATGGCCTTGGGCATGCCGTATTGCGGATGGGCATATACGGGCTGAAGATCCAGGTCGGTGGCTGTGAAGCGGTCAAACGCCCAGTCTTTTAGCAAAAGCGCGATGGGGCTGGTCGCCTTGCGCCCGAATAAGCGCCCCAGCTGAGCCAGAACCTGCTGCCGCAAAGCCCCTTCATCCCGGCGCGCTTGCCCAGCGATACCGATGAAACCGAACAGCGCGAAGGGACCACCGCTGGCAGGCGACGCGTCATGGATTTCCACCATGGGCCCGCGCCGGCTCATGGCGCCCCCTGACAGCCCGTCTTCGCGCCAGAACGGAGTATCATAGACCGCAACCGCTTTGGCCTGACCGGCCATCCAGGTCGCGATGTGCCGCATGGCTGACAACGTGCCATCGGGCAGGGCGGGCTCATAGATCAACTCGGCCGCGATGCGTGGGGGCATGGCAAGTACCACACGCCTTGCCCAAATATGCTGCCCAGATTGCGTGGTGACCCGAACTCCGCCTTCAGTGCGGGCCAAGGCGGTGATCTGCGTGGACAGGTGGATTGCCCCATCCGGCAACCGTGCCGACAGAGCATCCGTCAAAGCAGCGAGCCCCCCGACCAGACGATATGACCCTTCCATGGATGAAAACCCGCGGCCCCGCTCAACACGGCCCTGTTCATCTTCGAAGCTCAGCGCGCCGGAACTGAATTGGTCAAACCGGTGCAGGCCCAGCCGGTCAGTCAGCGCTGCAATTCGTGGCTGGCCGGGCCAGAACCAAGCCGGCCCCATGTCCAGATGGGCGCCCCCCTGGACCTCGGTCAGAATGCGCCCGCCCAGACGGCCGCGTGCCTCAACAACCAGTACTTCCTGACCCTGATCCACAAGCTGTGTCGCCAGGCCAAGCCCTGATAGCCCGCCGCCGATGATGAGCGTATCAGTGCGCATGGGTCAGAACCCCTCAGTTGCAGGGTGCAGGTCCAGCTTTTGGATCCAGGTCGACCGGGGTTGTTGCTCCAGGGGTTTTTGTCCAGCCATCGGTTACACCGCCGGCGGTTGGGCGTAAGGCAGGTGGCCTGTCTTCATCCAGATCTTGGCCCCACCCGGCCCCGCAGCGGCCATCAGGCTGTGGCCTTCAGGAAGGCGCAGCCAATCGTTTTTGACCAGTTCATCACCGCCTTCGGTGACCGACCCGTCGATGATCAGAACCTCGATCCCGCCAGGGGCGTCCGAGCGCAGGGTGGCGCCCGCGTCCAGATGAGAGTAGGTGACGATCTCGCGCGCATCCTCATGCAGGACTGCGGTGGCGATACCGTTTGCAGGCGCGCGCAGCTCATCCACCATGTTTTTGCGAAACTGGGTTCGGTCGTCCAGGTCGAACTGCCAGAGCTTGACGAAGATGGTGCAGCCCGGTTCCGACCCCGGTGTGTGCTGCGAGGTTGGCGGATTGCGCACATAGGTCCCCGCCGGATAGTCGCCATGTTCATCCTGAAATACACCGTCAAGGACAATGAACTCCTCGCCGCCCGTATGGGTGTGGGCCGAGAAATGACTGCCCGGCGCATAACGTACGATAGTGGTGGCCCGTGCGACCTCGCCTCCGATCCTGTCCAGCATCCTGCGATCCACACCCTTCATGGGAGAGGCCTGCCACTCCAGCTGGTTTGAGTGAACGACCACGCGGTCAGAGAAGTCCGAATTGATTTCCATGGGGTCAGTTCTCTTTCTTGGTTGCGACAAGGATGACTATCTACCAGTAGGTAGGCAAATGCCAACTGAAATGTTGGAATAGGCGACGCCTTTCACAGAGTGTTGAACGGTTTCTTGTCAGTGGGGCTTGGTTTTACGGTTGGGTGACGCAATTGCCGGGAAGAAGTGCCACGCCTTTTTTGGGGGTGGGCGCGATACGCAAGATCAGGCCCGTGAAGTATCGGAATGATATCAGTTGCTTCGTGCGAAAGGGCAGCTTCACCACCCGTTTTGAAACTTTTTGTGCCTTCTGCACGGGGCATTTCAGTGCTCAAGAAACCAGCGGGTATTTTCGGATTCACAGGTTTCGGAGGGGCAGTTTTAAATTGCGGGTAGTCGAAACAAACTTGCGAAAATACCGCATTCAAGAGGTATAAAAACGTATCCCTTGAAGGGTAGCGCATCCGCATGCTTCACTTTTGGAGCTATGTAAGCCTGTGAATTTGCTGGCCCAAAAAACCCGAAAGGCGCGGCCTTTCCACACCAAAAAACCTGAGCGCACCACTGCCCGAAAGGGTGAGAAAAACAAACGCGGATACGACCCAACACGGAGATATCAGATGAAAAAAACTGCAACGCTACTTGGAAGCGCGTCCTTCGCGATTGCCGGGCCGGCCATGGCCGCAGATATCGTGATCGGTGTGCCCAACTGGGCCTCGGTGAACGCCACGGCACATATTCTTGAGGTCGTGATCGAAGAGAACCTCGGCCTGGACGTGGAATTGCAAAACGGCACCAACCCGATTGTCTTCGAAGCCATGGACAGCGGCTCGATGCATGTCCATCCGGAAGTGTGGATGCCCAATCAGCAGAACCTGCACGATACCTATGTCAAGGAAAACGGCACCGTCGTCATGAACCAAAATCCGGTTCAGGCCGAGCAGGGCATGTGCGTGCCGACCTATATCGCGGAACAATATGACATCAAATCGATCGATGACCTGAGCGACCCCGACAAGGTCGCGATCTTTGATATCGATGGCAACGGAACACCCGAAGTATGGATCGGTGCGCCGGGTTGGGCGTCGACCGTTGTCGAGAAGATCCGGGCCAAGTCCTATGGCTATGACCAGATCTTCGATTTGACGGAATACGAGGAAACCATCGCCTATGCCAATCTGGCAAATGCGACCAAAGCGGGCGACCCGTGGATCGGGTTCTGCTACAGCCCCCACTATATCTTCGTGACACAGGATCTGACGGTACTGGAAGAACCGCCTCATGACCCGGCCACCTGGACAATCGTTCAGCCCACGGATGATCCGGATTGGCTGTCCAAGTCCGAGGCGTCCTCGGCCTGGAACGGGGCAACGCTTCATTTGCACTACGCCAAGGAACTGGAAGAGAGCTATCCCGAAGTGGCCGCCCTGTTCAGCAACTACCAGATGACAGGCGACGATCTGAGCGCGATGGGCAAGGCGCTGGCCGTCGACAACATCGAAGCCGCGGATTTCGCCAAGGAATGGGTGGCTGCGAATGAAGATACCGTCATCGGCTGGCTGACAAACTAAATCACCACTCATCGGGCCGTCGCGCAAAACCGCGGCGGCCTTTTTCTGTCGGGCAGGGCATCGCCCTGGGGGGATAAATGGACGAACCTGTCGTAAAATTGGAAAACGTTTGGAAGATCTTCGGCTCGCGTGCCGAAGAGGCAATGGAAGCCGTCAGAAGCGAAGGCATAGGCAAGCCGGAGGTTCTGGAACGTTTCAACTGTGTGGTTGGTGTTCAAGGTGCCACGTTCGAAGTGCCGAGGGGTGAGATTTTCTGTATCATGGGGCTGTCCGGCTCGGGCAAGTCCACATTGGTGCGACACGTGAATCGATTGATCGAACCGACGGCGGGCCGGATCGAAATTCTGGGTCACAATGTTTCGAAACTGTCGGAATCCGAGTTGCGGCGCATTCGTGCCCAGCAAATCGGTATGGTCTTTCAGCATATGGCGCTGATGCCGCATCGTTCCGTGCGCGATAACGTGGCCTATCCATTGGAGATCCGAAAGGTGTCCAAGTCAAAGCGCTGGGCCGTCTCGGATCACGCGCTGAGCCTGGTGAATCTGACAGGTTACGAGGACCGCCTGCCCAAAGAGCTTTCGGGCGGGATGCAGCAACGCGTGGGGATCGCGCGGGCGCTGGCTTCGGACCCGGAAATCCTGTTGATGGATGAACCTTTCTCTGCTCTGGATCCGCTGATCCGCCTGCAATTGCAGGACCAGTTCAAAGCACTTGTGGCGCAGCTCAAAAAGACCACGCTGTTCATCACCCACGATCTGGACGAGGCCATTCGGATCGGCCACCGGATTGCGATCATGAAGGATGGCGTCATCGTACAGATCGGAACCCCCGAAGACATCGTCATGAACCCGTCCGACGATTACGTGCGCGAATTCGTTCAGGGCATCTCAAAGCTCAAACTGGTCAAGGCGCATTCCATCATGGAGCCGTTGGACAGTTATTCAGGGTCACTTGACGGTGCGCCCCGAGCCGACGAGGGCGCGGATCTGGATCAACTGATCGACCTGGCCGTGAATTCTGATCTGCCGGTCGTCATCACGGATGCGGGTATCGATGTGGGTGTCGTGACCAAGCCGCGCCTGTTGCGCGGTATCCAAGGGGGCAAAAATGACTGATGCAGCAACAGAGATGAAAGTAACTGCCGCCTCTGATATCGAGGTCGATCGCGAGGCCCTGGACCTTTCCATCAAAGAGTTCGCTGGTCCGAACGGGGACTACTATGTCAATGCGTTCCACAGGATTCATGATGCGACCAGCGCGATTCCCAACACGTTCAACACGTGGGCCGCGGTGCTGGGGCCATTCTGGTCTGCGTCACGCGCCATTTGGGGCATGTTCTGGACCTTTCTGATCCTTGAAATCATCGCGTGGGTCCAGATCGGCAGGGGCGCGTGGGGCAATCCCGGCGCGGATTTCGCCGAGCGCGCCGCACGTCAGCAGGAACGCGCGGCCGAACTGTTGGCGCGCGCAGCGGATGCCACGGAACAGGCCGATATCGACCGTTTCACCAAACTGGCCGAGAACATACAAAAAGCAGCGGCCACAAGTCTGGAAAGGGCTGCCGCTGCCCAGTCCGAGGCGGCAGGAATCCTGATTACCGGGTTGTTGATGTTGCTGGTGTTCAAGTTGGTTCAAGGGTTCTACGCTGACCGCGTCTACGAAAAACAGTATTCGAACTGGCGCATCGATCCGGACAGCACTGAAAGCGGGCGTTCGACCCGTAATATCGTCATGGGTGCAATCCTTGTCGCAGCAATCGGACCTTTGATTGTGTACAAGTTCACCGTGAACGCATCCCTTCCATTGTTGGATGCGTTTCCGGAACAGCAAGTGTCTGCGATATTTCTTGGCGAAGGCAACGGCACGCTGTTCTCGAGCCTGGCAAGCTGGATGGAGGCCAGGATTGATGCCGCGGCGGCGGCGGGCGGCGACATCTTTGACGGGATCGTGGCGGGCGTGCGATCGGTGCTTGATGCGCTGACGATTGCGCTGATCGGGTCACCCTGGCCGGTGGTCATGCTGGTCATCTGTGTGACCGCCTGGCGCGCGGCGGGGCCAAGGGTTGCCATCTTCACCGCGTCTTCCCTGGCCTATATCGCGTTGCTGGGGTATTGGGGCGTGGCGATGGAAACGGTTGCTCTGGTCGGTGCGGCGGTGTTGCTGTGCGTCGTTTTCGGCATTCCGCTGGGTATCTGGTTCGGCAAATCGCAGCGCGCGTATCGCGCGGCGGAACCGGTTCTGGACCTGATGCAGACGCTTCCCGCCTTCGTTTACCTGATCCCGATCATCGCCTTCTTCGGCACCGGCAACCCGCCGGGGATTCTGGCCACCATCATCTTTGGCATGCCGCCTGTGATCCGCCTGACGGCACTGGGCATGCGCGGGGTGCCTGAAAGCATCAAAGAAGCAGCCGTCGCCTTTGGCGCGTCGAAATGGCAACTGTTGAAGGGTGTTGAAATCCCGCTGGCGCTGCCATCGATCATGACCGGTGTGAACCAGACGATCCTGATGTGCCTGTCCATGGTCGTCATCATCTCGCTGATTGGCGGGGGCGGTTTGGGAAAGGAGATCCTCGAGGCGCTGCAATACGCTGCCAAGGGGCCGGGCCTTCTGGGGGGTTTTGCCATCCTGTTCCTTGCCATGGTCATGGACCGGATCGTGCAGGGCGCATTCCGGCGGGAAGACGAAAAACTCTGAGCGCAAACGCCCCCGGTTCTGATCGGGGGCGCTTTTCTTTGATCCGAGGAAACCATGACAGATCCGTATGAACAATCGATGATGGACAACCTGTATTGGTGGGGCGTGCCCACATTGTTCCGGTGTCCCAATGTCGGGCCCGAAGGGCAGGATATTGCGCTGGCCGGCGTGCCGCATTCGACGGGCAACGGCACGACCGAACGGGACCAGCACCTGGGGCCACGCGCGTTGCGGCATGTCTCGGCCGTACAACGCCGGGTGCACTCGGTCTTTGAAATTGATCCCTGGCAGAGTGCGCGGATCGCCGATGTTGGTGATGTGCCCTTTCCAAAGGCCAACGACAACGAAGACTGCATCGAACGCATCACTGAATTCTACAAGACCATAGACATGGCCGGAGCGCGCCCCGTTTCCGTCGGGGGCGACCATTCCATCACCGGTGGCATTGTTCAGGCTTTGGGTAACGGCAAGCTTGCAGGCGGGCAGCCGGTCAGCTTTCTGCATCTGGACGCGCATACGGACGTCTTTACCAAGGTCGATCACTTTCTGGGGGCCAAGAAATCCGCGGCCCACTGGGGGGCCTATCTGGCCGATCAGGGGCAGGTGGATCCAACCCGGTCGATGCAGATCGGTCTGCGGGGCCATCCACGCAGTCTGGACTGGCTGCAACCGTCTTACGATTACGGGTACAACATCGTCACCATGCGAGAGTTCCGACAGCGCGGATTGCAGGACGTCGTGGCGCAGACCAAAGAGGTTTTGGGTGACCGCCCGGTTTACATCACCTTTGATCTGGACTGTCTTGACCCAACCGTCGCGCCGGCCGTGTCCAATCTGGAACCGGGCGAGAAGGGGTTTGACATAGATGAGGCGGTCGGCATCCTGCGTGCGGCGCGCGGATTGAACATCATCGGCGGCGATGTGGTCTGCATGATGCCCACCAAGGACAGCCCCAACAACATCACCGCGCTGACGGCGGCGGCGGTGATGTTCGAGATGATTTCGATGATTGCCGAGAACGTCGCGCGGGCCTAGCGCCGCGCGTCGATCGCCTGTGCCAGAACGCAAAGCAGCTCGAACATCAGCGAGATGCCAAGCCATGCCGTTCCACCTTGGGGGTCGAATGGCGGTGACACTTCGACAAGATCGGCGCCAACAAGGTTCAGGCCGGACATCCTGCGAATGACCTGCTGAGCCTGAAAGCTGTTGGGCCCGCCGATTTCAGGTGTTCCTGTACCGGGGGCGTAAGTTGGATCGACAAAGTCGATGTCATAGGTGCAGTAGGTCGGCTGCATGCCAACGATTTCGCGCACCTCGTTCATGACGTCGTCCATGCCCCGGTCGAACAGCTCTTCGACGCGAATGATGCGGATGCCCTGCGCCTCGCCCCATTCGATATCTTCAGTGTTGTAGGCCGTGCCACGGATTCCGACTTGTACAAAACGCTTTGGGTTCACCAACCCTTCCTCGACCGCGCGGCGGAACGGGGTGCCGTGGGTGAATTTGTGACCTCCGAAATAAGTGTCGAACAAGTCCGTGTGACTGTCGAACTGGATCAGACCAACCGGACCCGAAGCGGCCAGGGCTCGCAGGACGGGCAGGGTGGTCAGGTGATCCCCTCCGGCGGTCAAGGGTGTGATGTTGTGGGTTCGAAGATCCGTGTAGAAACGCGTGACCCGATCCAGCGTGTCTTCTATGTCGACGGGATTGGGGGCGACGTCTCCTAGATCTGCGCAGTTCACCATTGAAAACGGTGCCACACCCGTAACCGGGTTCATCGCCCTGATCATGGTGGAATAATCCCTTAATTGCCGCGGACCATGCCGGGCGCCGGGGCGATTGGTGGTTCCGCCGTCCCAAGGGATACCGACGATGCCCAGTTCGACCTCCGAGATCCGTTCGTGCGCCAGATCCAGCATGGGCAGGCGCATGAATGCGGGAATGCCGGCAAATCGGGCCAGTTCCATGGCGGATACCGGTTGAAAAAATGAATCGGCCATGATGCCCCATCCTCTGCAAGTTTCTTCAGCGACCCTAGCGGTTCAGGACCGGGCTGGAAATGCCCGCCGCTCTTCAAGACAGGATATGAAAACGCCGGCGGATTTCGGCGTCTTGTTCAGGGGTGAGATATTCGGGGTAATGCGTGCGCAACACCTCTTGAGCGACGCGCCGTGCGGATGACCACGCATCCATCGCACCATCGGTTTGCCAGGTGCGGGGCTCCTGACGATCGGCGAGTTTCGGATAGAAATAGTCTCGTTCCATGGCTTCATAGGTTTGCTTGCTGCCCAGAAAATGCCCATCGCCCAGAACCGAATGGCATATGGCGTCAAAGCCAAGGTTCGCTTCGGTGACCTCGATCCCACGCAAGACGCGATACGTGTGCGAGTGCATTTCGTTGTCCAGAACGAAAGCCTCGAAACTGACCCCGAGCAGAGATGCCGTCATCCCCGAGCTTTCATAGATCAGATTGCCTCCTGCCAGCGCTGCCGCCAGCGACGTGATGCCTTTTTCTGCCCCATGCTGGGCGTCGATGGCCTTGGCATCGGCCATCGAAGCGGCCACGCCCGACGGCAAACCCAGCCAGTTCGTGATTTGCGCCGACGCCGCATTCAGGATTGCGGTCTCGCCGCTGCCCCCTGCGAATGAGCCGGTCCTGAGATCCACGATGAAGGGCCAGTTGGAAAAGACCATCGGAAAGCCGGGTTTGATCGCGTTGACCATCACGAGACTGGCCAGCGTTTCGGCCAGTGACTGCGCCAGAAATCCGGCCAGAGTTGCCGGGGCGGTTGCGCCCGCCTGCGCGGCCGTGATGCAGGACATCGGTATGTTGTTGGCGATGCACTCATAAACTACGTCCACGGCATCCTCGCCGTATCGCATTGGTGAAATGATCGGACTTATATGGGCTTTCAGGAAGGGGCGTTTGGCGAATTCCCCGGCCCCTCCGGCGACGATGTCCAGCATCTCGACGATCGGGCCGACATGTTCCGCCAACGTGAAAGACGTTGCCATTGGCTTGGTTGTGTTGCGTACCAAAGCGTAAACGGTGTTGACGTCCAGATCGAACACATCGGGGACGTCGGTCGCCACGCAGCACCGGGTGAACCAACTCACATTGGCCAGCGTATCTTGTAGCCGGGTGAAATCATGCAGATCGGCCAAGGTGGACGGGCGATAAAGCCCGCTGTTGATATCAAGGGTCTGAACCGCAGCACCGCCGGTGCCAAAATACACGCGGTCGCCACCCAACTCAATGGATCGATTTTCATCCCGGCCATGAAAGGTAAAGCGCTTCGCGGCCGAGGCGATAGCCTGTTTGACCATTGAACGGGGAAAAACCAACCTGTTCTGTTCCCGATCCTGGGCACCCGCCGCCCTGAGATCGATCGCCAGCCTGTCCGGCACGTCTCCCATCCCCAGCTCTTCCAGCAAACGCAGCGCCGTGTCATAGATTTTCTCGATTTCCGATGGGCTCAAGGGCTTGAATGCCCCGCCTTTCTGACCGGGCGGGCAAGGATCAATGACGGGCTTGGCCGCACGCTGTGCATGCCGTGCTTTGCGTCCGCTTCGTTTGATGCTGTCGGATGGCATGTGTTTTCGTTACCTTGCGTTTTCCTGCACCGTAGGACCCAAATTGTCCCGGTATCAAAGAAGAAGTGCCGTTTTCAGAATCCGAAATCGCGGTTTCGATTTTCCGGCACCCGCATCTGCCCTGTTGTCTGCCCTTCCCGTTATTCAGCAAGACTGGTCCCGAAGATGAAGGAGCAATGCCATGAAGTCGCGTACCAGAGCCGTTGTGATAGGGGGCGGGATCGCCGGATGTTCGACGCTCTACCACCTGACCCGGGAAGGGTGGACCGATGTGGTTTTGGTCGAACGGAATGAACTGACCTCGGGCACGACATGGCATTCGGCGGCGCAGGTCACCAATTTCGGCATGAACCAGACGATGGTCGGCCTGAAGTCTCATTCGATCCGTCTGTACAAGGAACTGGCCGACGATCCAGATTACCCTATCAACTATCACCACGCAGACGGTGGGATCCGTCTGGCGAACACCGAAGGGCAAATGCAGGGCTATCGCCACTTTGCGTCGATGGCGCGGGGGATGGATGTGCATTTCGAGGTGATCGACGCGGATGAATGTGCCCGGCGACACCCGTTGATTTCGACCGACAATCTCATCGGTGGGCTTTGGGATCCGCTGGACGGCGACATCGATCCGGCGCAATTGTGCCAGGCCCTTGCGCGCCGGGCACGCAAGGCGGGCGCCGAGGTGTATCGAAATACGCCGGTGACCGCGCTGACACAGCACTGCGATGACACCTGGACCGTGCATACCGAGCACGGGGATATCGACTGTGATGTCGTCGTCAACGCCTGCGGCTACAGGGTCAACGAAGTCGGCGCCATGATGGGTGTTCATCATCCCGTGTCGTCCATGGAACATCAGTATTTCCTGACCGAAGAAATTGAGGCCATCCGGGATGCCGGGCACCGGATGCCGCTGCTGCGCTGCCCGATCAGCGATTACTATTGCCGGCAGGAAAAGAACGGCCTGTTGCTCGGGTTCTACGAGCAGGGGTGCAAAACCTGGGGTATGGACGGGATTGATCCGAACTTCGTGAACGCATTGTGCCCGGATGATCTGGACCGCGTGACCGATGTGCTGGAAGGGGCCTTTGCGCGCATGCCCGCCTTGATGGAGGTTGGTATTCACACCGTGGTCAACGGGCCGATCACCTATACCATTGATGGTGCCCCATTGGTCGGTCCGATTCCGGGCAAGCGCAACGCGTACTGCATCATTGGACTGCGGGCCGGGCTGGGTGAAGGTGGCGGTCACGGATGGTTGCTGGCACAGCAGATCGTGCATGGCGAGGCATGTTATGACACGTGGTGCCTCGACCCGCGGAGATTTACGGGTCATGCCAATGTGGAACTCACCGCGCTCAAGGCGATTGAAGATTATCAGAACGAATTCAGGTTCCATTTTCCGCATGAACATCGCCCTGCGGGCCGACCTGCCAAGACAACCCCTCTGACGCCTGTTCTGGCATCCGAAGGGGCCGAGTTCACTGTGGTCAACGGATGGGAAAGGGTGGACTATTTCAAAACCGATCCCGGTTTTTCGCCGACGCTCAGTTTCGATTTTGACGAAACCTTCGATTTGGTGGCCGCCGAAGTCGAAAGCATTCGAACCGGCGTCGGGCTTGCAGAGGTAAACGGGTTCAACCGCATCGAGATCACAGGATCGGACAGGCACGCATTCCTGGATCGGCTGTTTTGCGGGCTTGTTTCTGGGCGTGAGGGGCGTGTCGGGTTGGGATACCTGTTGAACGACCAGGGTATGATCAAGGCAGAAGCGACGATTGCCAATCTGCCCGCCAGCGACAGGGGTCCGGCCCGCGTTTGGTATGGTTCCGCTGCGGCAAGCGAGTTTCACGACATGGATTGGTTGCGCCTGCATCTGCGCAGCGATGAGGACGTTCAGTTGCGCAGCCTGACAAATGATCAGACCATTCTGGTTCTGGCTGGCCCGAAGTCGCGTTCTGTCTTGTCAGCCTGCGCCAGAGGAGATTGGTCGGCAGATGCGTTCCCGTGGCTCAGCGTGCGCGAGTGCTTTGTCGGTATTGCTCCGGCCACGGTCATGAACCTGAGTTACTCGGGCGAGCTGGCCTATGAAATCCATGTTCCCAACGCCTCGCTCTATGCGGCCTATCTTGCCTTGCGCGAAGCCGGCGAAACGCACGGGCTGAAACTGTTCGGTGCCAGGGCCGTTGAATCCATGCGCATGGAGAAAAGCTTTTTGCACTGGAAAGCCGATCTGATCACGGAATTTGATCCTTTTGAAACCGGGCTGGATCGGTTCGTCCGGCTGGACAAGGGTGCATTCGTGGGGCGCGATGCCCTGTTGAGACGGAAGTCGGAAGGACCACGACGCAAGCTGGTCCCCTTGCGCATCGATTCAACCCTTGGCCCGGCGCATCCCGGCGCATCACTGATGCAGGATGATACCGTCGTTGGCACTATCACGTCGGGTGAATGGGGGCATCGCACGGAACTGAATCTGGCGCACGCTTTCATTCTTCCGTCCCTGGCGCAGGTTGGCCGCGAAATGGAGCTGGACAGCTGCGGGAATCGGATTGGTGCGACGGTTATCAGCCCAAGCCCGTACGACCCGGATTTTGTGCGGATGAAAGCCTAGAATCGACCCTTTCGATCAACTTCTTCATTGCCGCATGGGCAAAACTTTGCTTCGCTAGTTTCGAACAAATCGAAACAATGGTCGGTTGCCGTGTCCAAATCTCTGAGTCTTCGATGGCTGGAAGTGTTTCAGCTGATCGCCAAATCCGGATCGATTCAGCAAGTCGCATCAGAAACAGACTTGTCGATCAGCACGGTTTCGAACCACCTGCGCAGCCTTGAACGCGCGTTGGGTATTGAATTGGTCGACCATGGGCGCCGCCCGATGGGCCTGACACCGGCGGGCGAGGTGTTTGCCCGTTATGTGCGTGAGGGTCTGACTGTGTTGAAACGCGGTGAGGCCGAGATACGAACGGGAAACTGGCAGCACGCGACAGATCTGCGGCTGGCTTTGATCGATGATTTCGACAACCAGATCGCGCCCGATCTTGTTCGTTTTCTGGCGCAGGCTCTGCCGCGGTGCAATTTCCGCCATTTCACGCGCCCAAGCCACGAAATTCTTGCCAAACTTCAGGAACACAAGCTTGACGTGGGCGTCGCCACACGACCGCTGGGTCGTACCGAGGGGCTGATCGAATATCCGTTGATGAGAGACCCCTTCATCGTCGTGGTTCCCAACAAGTTCGAAGGGTCCCCGGAAGAGCTGTTCAACCCGGATGCCGATTTGCCATTGTTGAGGTATTCGCGTGACTATGTGATCGGCAAGCAGATTGAAACTCAACTGGCCCGAAGCAAGTTCAGCCTGCCCAACCGGTTTGAACTGGAGTGTAACCAATCCATCATCGGCCTGGTCGCGCAGGGCAGTGGCTGGGCAATCACGACGGCGGCGTGTTTTCACCGAACGCAGAGGTTTCATAACAGCGTAAAGGCCATGCCATTTCCCGGCAGCAACTTCGTTCGCACAGTGTCGCTGTTTACAACCGAAGTATACCCGGCAACGACGTCGCAGCTGATCCAGAAGGCCATGAGCAAATTGATACGTCAGCATTTCACAAGACCGATGTGTGCCCGGCACAATTGGCTGAAGAATGAGTTCCGCACCATGGAGATAGAGGGCGTCTAGCCCCAATCTGACCGGGTTGCCGAACGGCTGGTGGCTGAGGACGAATGCTCGCAGGGCTTTGACTGGATTTGCCGTGTTGGTGTTTTGGAACACCGGGCCGGTGTTCGAATTGCGGTCTGCGCTGGTCCGGGTTCTTATTGACAGGGTGTCGAATTCATCTCGCCTCGGGCTCAAAGCGCTTCTAGTCTCGGAACCACAGGCAATCACGTCAACAGGAAGCCAAATGAGCTGGATCAGAACCATCCCATTCGAGCAGGCCACAGGTAGGCTGAAGAAACTCTACGACCGCGTCACGGGCCCGGACAACAATGTGGACAACATCATGATGGCGCATTCGTTGCGTCCGCATTCGATGGAAGGGCACATGGCGATCTACAAGGCGGTACTGCATCACTCGGGCAACAAGATACCGAAATGGTTTCTCGAGGTGCTGGGCGTGTGGGTCAGCTCTCTGAACCGATGCGGATATTGCGTCGAACACCATTTCGCAGGGTTGCAGCGGTTGCTGGACAACGAAGAACGGGGAAACGCGATCCGAGCGGCGATTGAGGCGCGCGATCCGGCAGCCGCCCCGTTGGATGCAGCGCAGGTGGCGGCCATGACCTATGCGCGCAAGCTGACCGAGGATCCGGGCGATCTGGTCGAAGCGGATGTGATCGCGCTGCGCACGGCAGGGTGGGATGATGGAGAAATCCTCGAGATCAATCAGGTCTGTTCCTACTTCTCTTATGCGAACCGCACGGTTCTGGGGCTGGGATGTTCGACGGAAGGCGACGAATTGGGTCTGTCGCCCAACAACTCTGACAACCCTGACGATTGGGGGCATAGATAAAGCCTGAAGCAAAGGGATCAGCGACCCGGTTCGCCATACGGGCGCCAGCTTTGGCCATGTTGGCCGAGGCTGGTTCAAAAAGATGTCAGTGAGGATTCAGGCAAGGGCCGCTCGGGCACAGCTTGAAAAATGGCGTTTGTATCGGAACCTCGGATCCGGTGTGGAATTCATGGGTTTTTGAGGCATCTATTTGACCCCAATCAAAGCGCATCCTTGGCCTTTCTGCTAGCTCCTTTTCGGGACAACAGAAAAGGAAAGATTTCATGGAAGCCATTGCTCGGGTCGAAACAAATTCAACTCAGGTCAAGACCGGGCCGACGCCGGTTGCAGACGTCGCAGAGCCCAGCCCTGAAAAGATCCGGCAGGCGTTTGAAAGCGGCAAGTACCCTTATGGTCGCAAGATGGCGCGGTCGGTGTACGAAGAACAAAAGGCCAAGCTTCAGGCAGAGTTGCTGAAGGTTCAGTTGTGGGCGCAGGAAACCGGGCAGCGTTTCGTTCTGCTGTTCGAAGGGCGCGATGCTGCCGGCAAGGGCGGTACGATAAAGCGCTTCATGGAGCACCTCAATCCGCGTCAGGCCCGGGTCGTGGCCTTGAATAAACCCACTTGGGAAGAAAAGGGGCAGTGGTATTATCAGCGCTATATTCAGGAACTGCCAACGGTTGGCGAAATGGTGTTCTACGACCGGTCCTGGTACAACCGCGCGGGTGTCGAGCGGGTGATGGGCTTCTGCTCTCCCAATGAATATCTGGAGTTCATGCGGCAAACGCCAGAGTTGGAGCGGATGCTGGTACGTTCGGGCATCCAGCTTTACAAATACTGGTTCTCGGTCACGCAGGAAGAACAGCAGCGTCGTTTCAAAAGTCGCGAGACGGATCCTCTGAAACAGTGGAAATTGTCACCGATTGACAAGGCCAGCCTCAGCAAGTGGGACGATTACACCGAAGCTAAAGAGGCCATGTTCTTTTACACTGATACCGCGGACGCGCCGTGGACGATCATCAAGTCGAATGACAAGAAACGCGCGCGGCTGAATTGTATGCGCCATTTCCTGTCGACACTGGACTATCCGGGCAAGGACCACGACATTGTGGGTGAACCCGATCCGTTGATCGTGGGGCAGGCGCATCACGTGATTCACCGATCCGAGCATATTCTGGGTACAGCGCTGCATCCGGACGCTCGTTAATCACGCCGGTGCCCGCCTGGACCGCGCAAGCGGGCACCGGAGTCTCAAAATGAAATTGTGGTAATCCTCTCTTGTCTCGCGCCAAGCCCGCGCATATGGCTGGTGCGATGACAAAAGTGATGACATATCCGGCCCACTTTCGGGCAATTGCCGTGCTTGGCCTGCCGTTGATCGGCGGCCATCTGGCGCAGTTCGCCATAGGCCTGACCGATACCGTCATGCTGGGCTGGTACGGGGTCGAGGCGCTGGCGGCGGTTACCCTGGCCAGCAGCTATTATTTCGTTCTGTTTTTGTTTGGTGCCGGGTTTGGCTGGGCCGTCATGCCGATGGTTGCCACCGCAGCGGCAGAAGGGGACGAAACCAGCATTCGCCGCTCGACCCGCATGGGGCTGTGGTTGTCACTGCTATACGCTGCGGTGGTCATGCCGTTGTTGTGGTGGTCCTATCCGATCCTGATCGCCATGAAACAAGAGCCGCATATCGCTGAAACCGCGTCGGAATATTTACGTGTTGCCGGTTGGGGGTTGTTTCCGGCGCTTATCGTGATGGTGTTGAAATCCTACCTTGCGGCTCTGGAGCGAACTCAGATCGTGCTGTGGATCACGGTTACGGCGGCGGTTGTGAACGGGTTTACCAACTATGCGCTGATCTTTGGCAACTGGGGCGCCCCAGAGCTGGGCGTGATGGGCGCAGCGATCGCTTCGATCGCGACGCAGGTCGTTTCACTGGTCGCGGTTGTCGTCTATGTGGTCCGGACCTTGCCGGAACACAGCCTGTTCCAGCGCTTCTGGCGTCCGGATTGGGAAATGTTCATCAGCGTGTGGAAACTGGGCGTGCCCATTGGCCTGACCACCCTGGCCGAGGTGTCGCTGTTTGCAACATCCGCCGTGATGATGGGCTGGCTGGGTCAGGTTCCGCTGGCCGCGCACGGGATCGCCCTGAATCTGGCGTCG
The DNA here is from genome assembly GCF_059613405.1 of Ruegeria sp. BHSA118. Taxonomy (NCBI): domain Bacteria; kingdom Pseudomonadati; phylum Pseudomonadota; class Alphaproteobacteria; order Rhodobacterales; family Roseobacteraceae; genus Ruegeria; species Ruegeria sp. BHSA118. Next base: position 81,811 of record NZ_JBXWSM010000002.1, on the reverse strand, counting down.
GCCACATTCATGGTGCATCTGGGGCTGTCAAATGCGGCCACCATCCGGGCTGGCAACGCGTTGGGCCGCCGGGACAAGGCGCATCTGGAGAAAGGTGCGATTGCCGTGACGGGCATGTCGCTGGTCATGTCCGTCGTGACCGTCATCCTGTTCCTGACATATGCCGAGCCGCTGATTTCCCTGTTCATGGAGGCCGATGATCCGCAGCGCGGACAAATTCTGGCAATCGGGACAGGGTTGCTGGCCATGGCTGCCCTGTTCCAACTGGTCGACGGGGCGCAGGTGATTGCGCTGGGACTGCTGCGTGGTTTGCAGGATGCCAAGATACCCATGGTTATGGCGGCGCTCAGCTATTGGGTGGTGGGAATTCCGGCGTCCTACTATTTCGGCTTCGTCCGTCAGATGGACGGCATCGGCGTCTGGCTGGGGCTGGTGCTTGGCCTGGCTTTTGCGGCGGTGCTGCTGATGGCCCGGTTCTGGATGCACTCGGTGCGGCAGATGCAGGCGCCGGCGGAACCTGCCTAGTCTTTGCTCAACCGGTCGGCCTTTTTCCGAACCAGAACCGTGCGCAGATCGTGCATCGCCATCAGCAACCTGTCGGTCACATCTTCAAGCTGTTCGTCGCTTGCCTTGGACTGCGCCCACTGTGTGGTCAGATTCAGATGGTCGACCGCGCGGTGAATGTCGTCGATGTCGCGCTGGGCCAGTATGGCCCGGCGCTCGTCCATCCATTGGGCGATCTCTGCCTGATCCCGTTCGGACAAAACCCGTTGCCCGTGCGGCTTGACCTCACCGTTGCGGATGTTGATGACGGCGATCTGGTCCATCTCGATCCGGCGCTGGCGGTTTTCCGTATCGATCCGAAACACCGCGGCCCCGTTTTCACGGATGCGAAAATAGTATTCGGGCAGGTCAGCAGACATGTTTACCTCAGCGATGCACAAAAGCGCTGTATACGAGCGCAGGCTTCGGTCAGGGCTGCATCGGACGTCGCATAGCTGACCCGAAAGTTGGGTGACAGGCCAAAGGCCGCGCCAAACACGACGGCGACATCCGCCTCTTCCAGCAGGGCCGTGGCAAAGGCTTCATCGTTTTCGATGACGGTTCCCGCGGGTGTTGTTTTGCCAATCAGCCCGGCGATCGAGGGGTAGACATAAAACGCGCCCTCGGGTGTCGGGCAGGTTATACCGTCAATCTCGTCCAACATGCGCACCACCAGATCACGGCGGCGTTTGAACGTTTCATTGTTCGGGGCCAGAAAATCCTGTGTTCCGTTCAGCGCTTCCACCGCCGCCCACTGGCTGATCGAGCAGGGGTTCGAGGTGGATTGCGACTGGATCTTGCGCATCGCCGAGATGAGTTCGACCGGACCGGCCGCATAACCGATGCGCCAGCCGGTCATGGCGTAGGCTTTCGAAACCCCGTTGCAGGTGAGTGTCCTGTCATACAGGCCTGGTTCCACCTCGGCAGGCGTGCAGAATTCGAACCCGTCATAGGCCAGGTGTTCATACATGTCGTCCGACATGATCCAGACATGCGGATGGCGCATCAGAACATCGGTGAGGGCCCTGAGCTCATCCCGGCTGTACCCTGCGCCTGTCGGGTTCGAGGGCGAGTTGAAGATGAACCACTTTGTCCTTGGGGTAATGGCGGCTTCCAGTTGCTCGGCCGTCAGCTTGAAGCTGTTGGCCAGCGTCGTTTCAACAACAACCGGCGTTCCACCTGCCAGCAAGACCATGTCGGGGTAGCTTACCCAATACGGCGCGGGGATGATCACCTCGTCACCGTCATTCATTGTGGCCATCAAGGCGTTGTACAGCGTCTGCTTGCCGCCCGTTCCAACCGAGATCTGCGCGGGCGTGTAGTCAAGCCCATGATCGCGCTTCATCTTGGCGCAAACCGCCTGCTTCAGTTCCGGAATGCCGTCCGGTGCGGTGTACTTGGTTTTTCCGGCTGCAATTGCTGCAACGGCAGCGTCCTTGATGTTTTGCGGGGTGTCGAAATCCGGCTCACCCGCGCTCAGGCCGATCACGTCGCGCCCGGAGGCTTTCAACTCGGCGGCCTTGGCTGTCATAGCGATTGTGGGCGATGGTTTGACGCGTGACAGTGTCGCAGACAGGAAACTCATGGATGGCCTCGGTTTGTATGTTCAACCCAACTGTCATAGGGTGCGCCGGAATGACGATCAAGCCGAATGGACAATGTGAATTGGAGACCCCGATGAATGATGAAAAAGACTGGTATGGACCTGAGTCTGCGACATTCGGGGACCGTTTGGCAGGCGCGCGCGAAGCGGCCGGAATGACCCAGGCAGAGCTGGCGCGCCGCCTTGGCGTCAAGAAGACGACGATTGCAGATTGGGAAAACGATTTGTCCGAACCGCGTGCGAACCGGTTGTCGATGATGGCGGGTCTGGTCAATGTCTCGATCATGTGGCTGCTGACCGGTGAGGGCGAAGGCATGGATGCCCCGGTGGAAGAGGGCGAAGGTGGTATGGAACTGTCGACCGCGGTGGCCGAACTGCGCGCCATCCGAGGAGAGATGCGGGTTTGCGCTGAACGTGCGGCGCGGCTGGAAAAGAAAATGCGTCTGATGCTGGAGCAGAAGAATTGAGTGAACCTCGGGACGTACGCATCAAGCGAATGAAAATGCGATCCATGCGGCGCGGAATCAAAGAGATGGACATCATCCTGTCCGCTTACGCTGATCGCAACCTGGCCGATATGGATGCGGCCGGGCTGGATGTCTTTGACGCGCTGCTGCACGAAAACGATCAGGACCTTTATCAATGGGTCACAGGTCAGGTGCCGCCACCTGCGCAGTTTGCAAGTCTGATCTCAAGCATCGCGCAGACCTTTCAGAAATAAGAAAATACCGGCTTAACCGATTTTTCGGACTTTCAGGTCATCGTGTCTCAAACAGCACGACTGAATCGGAGGGTCGGATGAGTATGGAAATGCAGGTCTCCGGGCTGGGAGCCAAGGGGTTCATGACCAGCTATCTTGAGGCGCTGGCCCTGGTGGAACGGCTGCACCGGTTGCTGCTGGACGTCATCAAGGATGAATTCGAGCGCGTCGGCGTGCTTGAAATCAACGCGGTTCAGGCGTTGCTGCTGTTCAATATCGGCGATCACGAAGTGACGGCGGGTGAGCTGAAAAGCCGCGGCTACTATCAGGGCAGCAATGTCAGCTACAACCTCAAGAAGCTGGTTGAGATGGGGTATATGCACCATCAGAGATGCGAGATTGACCGCCGCTCTGTCCGCGTGCGTCTGACACCACGAGGCAGGGAAATCCGCAACATCGTGTCCGACCTGTTTGCACGTCACGCCGAAGGATTGCAAAGCAGGGGCGTGTTGGAATTGGAAGGTATCGAAGACATCACCACGTCGCTGCGCCGTGTGGAGCGGTATTGGACGGACCAGATCCGATACATCTACTGACCGGGGTTGGGCGTCGCGCAGAACCGAGCCCGTCCTGCACTGATGCACAGGCCTGGCGGCCTTGTTCAAATGCCGGTCCAGAGAACAGCCCCGCAAAATCAGCACTCAGGCGCGGATTTATTGCCGGTTTTCATCAAGCGCACCAATCTGCAAACCGCTCAATTCCCGTTTCAGCTTTTTCCGCATGGCCCGTTCGAAATCTTCGAACCCTTGAGCGACCTCCAAAAAGGCACCGGGACCATGCAGGACATTGTTTTCAAAAAAGGGGATCAGAAAAAGTTCGCCTTCAAAATCCGCAGCGTTGATCACGAGGCCATTGACCACCACATTCTGAAAAGAGAAGTGCCGATAGGCTATCCGTGGTCCATAGCCATCATTGTTGGAACCATCTCCGGACAGGTCAATCGTTTGAAACAAGCACTGGGGTGCCTGGCTCATCAAAGTTGACCCGAAAGCCAGGGCATGGCCCATGGCGGTCGCTGAACCGGTATCTGACCGCACAGAGGCACTTATCTGACCAGAGGCGAAAAGCAGGTCAGCAACATCGTCTATCAGCAACCAATTCAAAATGACATGCTGCGTGGAACGACCGCTCCATTCGTAAACAGCCAAAGCAACCGGCATAGGAGAGGAGAAAAAGGCCTCCTGCACTTCGGGTGCGATCAGCGCAGCGGCCAAACCCTGCCGTTGCAGCAAGTCCTCGGCCTCATCGACCGAAACTGAAATGTCCATGGCCAGTGCAAGGGCCAGACGACACGGCTCGGCCTTGATCGGGCTGGCCAGCACGGCCAACCCAAGTGTTATGACCCACCGGATCACCAGTGGCCAACGCTTTCCATGCTGGCCCAGGGTTCCTTCGGCTCCAGAGCGGTGCCGGTCTGCAAAAGCTCGATCGAAATGTTGTCGGGTGAGCGTACAAAGGCCATGCGACCATCACGCGGAGGGCGATTGATTGTAACACCATTGTCCTGAAGGTGCTGGCAAACCTCGTAGATGTTGTCGACGCCGTATGCCAGGTGACCGAAATGGCGGCTGTCGCCGGGAAGGTCGTCATCGCCGTCCCAGTTATAGGTCAGCTCGATCGGCGCATCTTCCTGTCCCGGAGGGGCCATGAAGATCAGTGAAAACCGCCCGGCTTCGCTGTCATAGCGGCGTGTTTCCTTCAGGCCCAGAAGCTTGTAAAACGCCATGGATTTTTCCAGATCCTTCACGCGGACCATGGTGTGAAGATATGTCAGCGCCATTTTGGCCATCCTTTTCGACTCAGTTTGCAAAGAGCTTAGCGCGCCGACCTGGTGTGTCGAGACCGCCGGGTCTGGCGAATTGAAATTTGCGTGGGTTGCGGCATATATCGCGGTTTCGATGTTGCGGCTGGCGAGATATAGTAGGGGGCGACTCATTGCCAGAAAGGAAAACCTGATGCCGCTGTCCGCTGACCAACAGGCCGAGATCGAAGCGCAACGTGCGCAATCGCATCCCACTCGTCGCGTCGTTTCAGCGGGAATGGAAGATCACCTGTACACCGCGCATCAGGTTCTGGATCACGGCTTTGTCCGTGTGATTGATTACATGGGCGATGATGCGGCCATCTGTCAGGCAGCGCGTGTGTCCTACGGCAAAGGAACCAAATCGGTTCAGAATGACGAAGGTCTGATCCGGTACCTGATGCGGCACTGGCATTCGACCCCTTTCGAAATGTGCGAGGTCAAACTGCATGTTAAGCTGCCGGTCTTCGTGGCGCGGCAGTGGATTCGGCACCGTACGGCCAATGTAAATGAATACTCGGCGCGGTATTCGATTCTGGATCGTGAGTTCTATATTCCCGCACCTGAACATGTGGCCGCCCAATCAGAGGTGAACAATCAGGGCCGTGGATCCGCTCTGGAAGGTGAAGAGGCCGCGCGTGTTCTGGACATTCTCAAGGCCGACAGCGCACGGTGCTATGACAATTACGAGTCGATGATCAGCCAGGACGGGCAACAGGGGCTGGCACGTGAACTGGCCCGGATGAACCTGCCCGCAAACATCTATACGCAGTGGTATTGGAAGGTCGATCTGCACAACCTGTTCCACTTTCTGCGCCTGCGCGCTGACCCTCATGCACAATATGAGATCCGCGTTTACGCTGATACGATGTGCAAGATCGTCGCCGACTGGGTGCCCTTTGCCTACAAAGCATTCGAGGATTATCGTCTTGGGGCCGTCAACCTGTCCGCTCAGATGGTTGAAAGCCTGCGCCGCATGCTGGCGGGTGAGGACGTTACGCAGGAAAGCTCGGGCATGACGGCTCGGGAGTGGCGCGAATTCGAAGAGATCATTCGCAAATAGAATTCGATTTTGCCCGGCGCCAATTTGTTCGGATTGTTATGCCAAGCGGCCCATCGCCAGGACAATGTGTGGGCTTTGCGACGTATGCACGATGATCTGAAATCGGAACGAAGGGCGTCGCAACGTGCAAGCGTCGCCCCAAGCACACAATGAAAGCCTGGGAAATCCGGGTTTAGGGCCGGGCTAAGGGCTGGCCGCAGGAAGCCGGGGTATCCGACACCACCGCAACGAATATACATCATTGACGCCGCGCAAATGAACAATCCGCGCGCGGGTAATGGAACAGGCCCGGTAGGGGGTGGTTGACGGCCGGAAATTGGCCGCCATCCTTAATGGAATCATCCCGCGATCAGCGGCGATGTCGTTACAACGGCTTCAATTCCGCAGCCATTTGTCGGCCGTCGCGCCCGTCCTGCAACTCGTACGAGACTTTCTGATTGTCTGCGAGCCCGGTGAGGCCGGACCGTTCTACGGCCGAGATATGTACAAACACATCCTTGCCCCCTTCATCAGGGGCAATAAAACCATAACCTTTAGTGGTATTGAACCATTTCACGGTGCCGGTTGGCATGTCCCGTGTCTCCTTCTACTTGCGCATTGTCCCACAAATTGGTGGGGGCTGTGGTCAGCGTCACCACAAAAACGACCGTTTGGCGCTTGCTGAACAGTCCAATTCGTGTGTTTCGCCTTTTTCAACATTGCACGGTGAAGTAAAAAATCAAGAATAACCGCCTGAAACTGGCAAGTTTGCCTAAAATGCAATCAAATGCAGGAGCAGCAAAAATATGCGCCTTTACGGACTGAAGACCTGTGACACCTGTCGCAAGGCATTGAAAACGTTACCAGACGCAGAGTTCATAGATGTCCGCAGCGATGGCGTGCCGGATGCTGTGCTGTCGCAGGCTCTTGCTGGCTTCGGCGAGGCTTTGCTCAACACCAGATCAACGACATGGCGCGGATTGGATGACAACCAGCGCGCGAAAGCGCCTTTGGAACTTTTGAAACAGCATCCCACCCTGATGAAGCGCCCGTTGATCGAGAAAGACGGAGAGCTGTTTCTTGGCTGGACCGCGGAAACTCGCACGCAGCTTGGCATTTCTTGAGAAATGCTTATGTGCCTGCAAGCAACAGTGAGGACGTTCAATGCGTAATGCCGCCATGATCTTGGGCGTGATTGCCGGGCTGATCGGGATGATCGTCGGCTTTTTCGGGTATGCGAAGGTGGTCGTCATTGATCACGTCGGCGAGATAGACGGCGTTCTGAGGCAGGTAGACAACCCTGATCTGATTCAGGCTGTGTCGATCATTGCGCCTTTATTGGCCATTACCGGGGGGGCGATGGCGCCCGCACGCGCCCTTGTTGCCGGGATCCTGCTGCTGATTTCAGCGGGGGCGATGTATTACGCATTCGGATTTGGTGTGTTCACCATGTTCCCGATCGCGTTTGCCGGGGTTGCCGGGGTGCTTGGGCTGGCGGCAGGTAAACCGGACCAGCCCAAAGCGCATTTCTAGGTCACTTCAGACGCAGGATCCGATCAAGTGAGATGGGGCCCGCACCGTTGATCACGATCACCAGCATCAGGAACGTCCACATCGTGCGCTGATCCATTATGGATGGCGCCGCGTCGAACAGGCTGCCCAGTTTCACGCCATGGCCGGTGACATCGACCAGGGTCTGCACCCAGATGAAACCGATCATGCCCAAGGCAGCCAGGCGGGTGAACAGACCGACCAGCAGCAGCGCAGGCAGGACGAATTCTGCGACCGTGCCAAAGAAAATGACCACCCGTTGAAAGAATGTCATTTGGGATACGTCGTAAAGGACGGCTTCGGCGGCTTTGGGGAAAATCTGACCGAAGGCACCGGCCGAAGGTGAAAAGATCGAGCCGTCGATCTTCAGCATCGCCGAGTTCCAGTAATAGACCAGAAGAACCGCGACAAAGACCAGTCGCGCCAGCGTGGGTGTAAGCCAGTTGGACGCCAGGTCCACTTTTCCCAGAACGTTGTTGTGAAGTGAGATCAGGGCAGTCATGTCTCCAGCCTTTCGATAGTCACAGAAGTTATTGCACCGCCCTGCAGAAGCAGTGCCAGAGTGGTTCCAAGGTCAAATTCCGGCTGCGCCGCAGCGGTTTTTTCAAATGCTTCGCCGATCATGTCGCCGCCTTGCATATGGGCGATCCAATCGGCGCCGCCGGCGGGCAGCAACTGGGCAACCGGGTCGAATTCCGGGCGCGTGATCAAAACATCCTCGGCTTGCGCATCGGGTTTCGGCGCGTCGGTTTCGGTGTTGAAGCGCCATATCGCGTGAATGGGCCAGTCCGAGCGCACCACCCGCATGGCCGGGGCAAAGCGTAGCCGGGCCCGCATGACCTGTTCGGGGTCTATGGCCAGTGCGTCTGCCGGGGCGGGTTGGCTGTCGGCCGCGTGGTAAGAGTGGCGCAACGCAAGTTCCAGCCGCGCCACATCCGGCAGGTAACCAAGATGCGAAAGCTGCTGCATTCCCACCAGAAATTCGGGAAAGGCTTCGCCATAGAACATCATCACCGGTGATGATGGCGGGTGCTGGCGCAGAAATATCCCGGCCAGCCCGTCCATATTCTGCGGCCCCAGCAACTTGGTAATGACTGGAAACGCCTGATGCATCGCCTCGGTCAAGGACACGGCGACATTGTTGCGATAGACGCTGAACCGACGACCGGCTGGCTGCGCCTCGGCGTCCAGCAAACCTTCGGGGACAGGGGCTGACGCATCCATCATGGCCGCGCGAAATTCGGATTGCGAAACGCTCATGCCGGGATCTGCTCCAGGGCGGACTGTGCGCGAACGGCCTCTTCCCGCAAAATGGACCAGTCGGGTACGTCGGTGTCCCACTCGATCAAGACGGGTTTAGGCCCCGTACGTTCCAACACGTAGTCCAACAACGCCCAGACCGGATCGACGACTTCACGCCCGTGGCTGTCGATCAGCAGCGGATGGCCGTGATCGTCTTCATCCTGGTCGTGACCGCCAAGGTGAATTTCCCCCACTTTTTCCAGTGGATAGGCATCGATGTAACCCTGAGGAGAGAAATCCAGATTGGTGGCAGAGACAAAGACGTTATTGACATCCAGCAACAAGCCACATCCGGAGCGACGTGCAATTTCGCGCAGAAAGTCCGGCTCGGACCAGGTGCTTTCTTCGAAAGCCAAATAGCTTGACGGGTTTTCCAACAGCATCTGCCGTCCGACGGTGTCCTGAACCTGATCGATATGATCGCAAACCCGCGCCAGAGTTTCGTCGGTATAGGGCAGGGGCAGCAGGTCGTTGTAGAAATGGCTGTCATGGGTGGACCAGGCCAGGTGTTCGGAAAAGCTGGCGGGGTTCAGCCAGCCCACCAGATGTTTCAGCCGGGCCAGATGATCAGGGTCCAGCGCGCCTTCGCCGCCGATGGACAGGCCAACGCCATGGACCGAGATCGGGAATTGTTCGGAAAGGTGGCGCAGCTGCGCCAGAGGCCGCCCGCCGTCGCCCATGTAGTTCTCGGCATGGATTTCGAACCATGCGACGGGCTGTGCGTGTTCAAGTATCTGAGCGAAGTGTTGCGGCTTGTAACCAACGCCCGGCGCTGCGGGCAGACGGTTCGACCGATGGGCATCATCCAGCATGGGTCAGTTCCTTGATCACGAAAGGGAAGGGGCGGGCGATGGTGCCCGCCCCTGAATTCGTCAGGCCGTTCTTATGCGGGCAGATCGCGATCCAGAGCTTCCAGCGAGCCTTTGCGCGGGCTGCCGTCTGCCTGTGCGGGCAGTTCGATATCCGCGCAGGTGCCTGCGTCAACCAGGGTCCATGCGTTGCCCTGATAATCAACGGTCGAGGTGCCCGCGCAGGTGGTACCGGGGCCTGCGGCGCAGTCATTCTGACCGGCCAGCGATACGCCATAGCATTTTTCCTTTGCCTGAGCGGATGCAGTGGTTGCGGCGCCCGATACGGCGGCTGCGACTGCGGTTGCGATAACCAGGGACTTGGCTGTGTTCGACATCTCGGTAATCCTCTTGATGACTGGGTATGTCTGCTTGTGACAATGACAAAGGTAGTAGCTTGATAGACAGAGTTGAATTCACGAGCCCGTGTCTCACAAGCACGTCAAAGGGCGGCGTGCCCTCTTGCAGCGTAATGCATTGTTTTTGATGAAGAAAGAGTGAATTGTTTCAATCTGGCCCCAATTCGGGGGCCAGATTCACAGCAATATGCTGCCGATTGTTACAGCAAATCCGGCGGGGTGGCTGCCTGCGACAGCTCGTTTGTTACAACGTCAAGCGGTTGGACCTGCGTCTGTTTTTCGCCCAGACGCCGGACACTGACGGTGCGGTCTTCAACTTCGCGATGGCCGACGGCCAGAATGACCGGAACTTTGCCGACCGAGTGTTCACGAACCTTGTAGTTGATCTTTTCGTTGCGAATGTCGGCTTCGGCCCGCACACCGGCGGCGCGCAGCGTTTCGACCACTTCGGCGACATAGCCATCCGCATCGGAGGTGATGGACGCAACCACGACCTGACGCGGCGCAAGCCAGAAGGGCAGCTTGCCGGCGTGTTCTTCGATCAGGATACCGATGAAACGCTCGAACGAGCCCAGCGTCGCGCGATGCAGCATGACGGGGCGGTGCTTGCCGCCGTCAGCGCCGATATAGGTGGCGTCAAGGCGTTCGGGCAGCACAAAGTCAACCTGGTGCGTACCGCATTGCCAATCGCGACCGATCGCATCTGTCAGAACAAACTCCAGCTTGGGACCATAAAAGGCGCCTTCGCCGGGGTTGAGCTCTGGCTCGATCCCGGCAGCACGTGTCGCGCTGAGCAACGCGGCTTCGGCCTTGTCCCAGACTTCATCCGACCCCGACCGTTTCTCGGGGCGATCCGAGAATTTGACCGAGAAGTTCTCGAATCCCAGATCCTTGTAGATCCGGGACAGGAACCGGATGAACTCTGCGGTTTCAGACTCGATCTGGTCTTCGGTGCAGAAGATGTGCCCATCGTCCTGGGTAAAGCCGCGAACACGCATGATACCGTGCAGCGCACCTGACGGTTCATAGCGGTTGCAAGACCCGAATTCGGCCATGCGCAGCGGCAGGTCGCGATAGGATTTCAGGCCCTGATTGAAGATCTGCACATGGCAGGGGCAGTTCATCGGCTTGAGCGCGTTGATCGCCTTTTCGCGGGCGTGCTCCTCGTCCACTTCGACGATGAACATGTTTTCCTGATACTTGTCCCAATGGCCCGATGCTTCCCACAGCTTGCGGTCCACAACCTGCGGCGTGTTGACCTCGACATAGCCGCCGTTGCGCTGCTGGCGGCGCATGTAGTCCTGCAACTGGGTGTAGATCGTCCAGCCGTTGGGGTGCCAGAAAATCTGGCCCGGGGCCTCTTCCTGCATGTGGAACAGGTCCATCTCGCGGCCCAGCTTGCGATGGTCGCGCTTGGCTGCCTCTTCCAGCATGTGCAGGTGCGCTTTCAGCTTTTCCTTTCCGGTGAAGGCCACGCCATAGATGCGTTGCAGCATGGCGCGGTCGCTGTCGCCACGCCAATAGGCGCCGGCGATGGACATCAGCTTGAACGCATCCCCCGGAACCTGCCCGGTATGTTGCAGGTGCGGACCTCGGCACAGATCCTGCCAGTGGCCGTGCCAGTACATACGCAACGGCTCATCCCCGGGAATAGCCTCGATCAGCTCGACCTTGTAGGGCTCGTTGTTGGCCTTGTAGAACTCGATCGCGCGCTCGCGGTCCCAGACCTCGGTGGTGACGGGATCACGCTTGTTGATGATCTCTTTCATCTTTTTCTCGATAAGACCGAGATCTTCCGGCGTGAACGGTTCTTCACGGTCGAAGTCATAATACCAGCCGTTTTCGATGACAGGACCGATGGTGACCTTGGTGGCGGGCCAGATTTCCTGAACCGCGCGCGCCATGATATGGGCCAGATCGTGGCGGATCAGCTCGTTGGCCTGGGCCTCATCCTTCATGGTGTGGATGGCGATCTGCGCGTCGGATTCGATGGGCCATTGCAGGTCCCAGTGCTGGCCGTCAACGGTGGCCGAGATGGCCTTTTTGGCCAGCGAGGTTGAGATGTCGGCAGCCACCTGCGCGGGCGTGACGCCTGCGGCGTAGGTGCGTGCATTGCCATCGGGAAAGGTGAGAGAGACGGATTGAGAATCCAGGGCCATATCGGCTCTCCTCGTCGGTTTGGCGCCCACTGAACGCCCGGTTGCGGGTTATGTGTGTTCGGCCCATGTGGCAGGTGGATGGGCCTGTGTCAAGAGTGAGGGCGAGGGGCCAGCCCCTCGCCCTCCCCGGAGTATTTGGAAAAAGATGAAGTGGGCGGAATTGCACTCGGGGGTGGGGCGTGCATGATGCAGGAAAAGGAAAGAGGGTTTCATGGCAGCGACGGATTTTCTGGAGACGCCGCAGGGGCGGCGACTGGCTTATCACAAGACCGAAGGGGCAGGACCGACCATCGTTTTTCTGGGCGGACTCAAATCGGACATGGAAGGCACCAAGGCCGTGCATCTGGAAGCCTGGGCGCAGGCGCAGGGACAATCGTTCTTGCGGTTCGATTATTCCGGCCATGGCGAAAGCTCGGGCGCGTTCACCGAGGGCTGTATCGGTGACTGGCATCAGGACACATTGGAAGCGGTAAAGGCATTGACGGACGGACCCTTGATCGTGGTTGGGTCGTCAATGGGGGGATGGCAGGCATTGCTGCTGGCCAAGGTCATGCCCGAGCGAATTGCAGGCATGGTAACAATCGCCGCCGCGCCGGATTTCACGGAGGACGGGTACTGGGCTTCGCTCAGCGACGAACAAAAAGCTGCGCTGGACACTGTCGGCCATGTCGAGCTGCCGTCCGACTATATGGAACCCTATATCATCACCAAGCGCATGATCGAAGACGGACGCCAGAATTTGGTTCTGCGGGGCGCTCTGGACCTGCCGTTCCCGGTTCGTTTCCTGCAAGGCACCGCAGACACGGCCGTATCGACCGAAACAGCCGTGCGGCTGCTGGAACATGCTGCGGGCCCTGACATGCGGCTGCTGTTGGTCAAGGGGGCTGATCATCGCTTCTCGGACGAGAAGTGCCTGGGCCTGATCGAGACCGCGGTTCTTGATGTGTTGGGAGAAGCCTGATGCGGCGCTTTGGTTGGTTCCTGGGGCGCGCGCTTCTGGCGCTGGTTGTTCTTGGCGGTCTGGTCTTCTTGTTCGGCCCGCGCGAGGAAGTGAACCTGCACCCGACCTTTGATTCTCGGAAATTTGGTGAAGGTGTTCAGGTTTATTTTGAAAGCACCGAGTCTGCCTATGATGACATCGTTCCGGGCGTCGAAAAGCGCGTGGTCTGGCAGGACGGGTTCAAGGAACAGCGCACGCCTTATTCTGTTCTGTACATCCACGGTTTTTCAGCAAGTTCTGAGGAAATCCGCCCCGTGCCTGATCTGGTGGCTGATGCTTTGGGCGCCAATCTGGTCTACACGCGGTTGCAAGGTCACGGTCGGGATGGGCCGGCAATGGCCGAGGGTACGGCCTCGGGCTGGATGCAGGACACTGCCGAAGGGCTGGCAGCGGCGCGTGCGGTCGGGGAAAAGGTGATCGTCATTTCCACGTCGACCGGAGGAACGCTGGCGGCGGCCGCTGCGTTGGATGCCGACCTCAGCCAGGATGTGGTCGGCATTGTTTTTGTCTCTCCGAACTTTGGTGTGAATACCGTCGCGGCGTGGGTGCCTTCGTTGCCTTGGGCAAGAAGCTGGTTGCCCGTTCTCATGGGGCAAGAACGCGATGTGTCAGGTCCGGACCCAGAGAAGAACAGGTACTGGACGTCGGTCTACCCGTGGGAAGCCGTCGTGCCGATGTCCGTGCTGGTGGATACGGTCTATGCGCTGGATTTCTCTGACGCTCAGATCCCCGCCTTGTTCTGGTTTTCGGATGATGATCAGGTTGTGCGGCCGGACCGGACGCACAAGGTTGCCGAGGTCTGGGGCGCTCCGGCAACGGTCAGGCTGGTGACGATGGGGCCGGGTGACGATCCGTCTTCGCATGTTATCGCGGGGCGGTTGATGTCGCCGGGTCAAACCGATGCTGCCGTTGCTGGCATTCTGGAGTGGCTGAAGGGCTTGGGAGTGGAATAAACCCTTACTGGAAAAGGATGTAAGATGCGTAAGCCGGGCAGCATGTGGAGCCTTGAGACCCTGGGGCGTGTCCGCTTGTCCCGGCACTTCTTCATGCGCGATTTTCTGTATTCGGAAATCGGCAACTTCCACCAAAAGCAGAATATTCCGGACAACCCGGATCTGGCGATCGAAACAGGCCGCGCCTTTTGCGAAACCCTTCTTGACCCTTTGGAGGAGACATTTGGCCGGGTTGCTGTCAGGTCGGGTTATCGTTCATCATCCTTGAACCGGTTTGGCAATGAAAACAAGCTGAACTGCGCGCGAAACGATCACCCGTTGGAATGCCACATCTGGGATCGCGGGGAAGGGGATGCGCGGATCGCCGGGGCCTCCATCGTTATCCCGTGGTTTGCGGATCAATATGCGCAAGGCAGGGACTGGCGGGATCTGGCGTGGTGGATGCACGATCATCTGGCGTATTCCGAAATCTGGTTCTTCCCCAAGCTCTGTGCGTTCAACCTTGTGTGGCGGCCCAGGCCGCATCGCCGGATCGACAGCTATATTGCTCCGCGTGGATGTTTGTTGAAGCCCGGCACTGAACCCGGTGAAGACCTTGCGGCCCGGCAAGCCCGTTACGCCGATTTCCCAGCATTTCGGGCCATCGCCTACCCGTGAAGTTTTCCTTGCCCGGTTGCGGTAAAACTCTCATCCTGACAACAAGTGGAAGGACTCGGAAAACCGAGCAGATGGAGCCCCCGCGTGAACGAACCGCTGGTGTTGTTGCCTGGGTTGATGTGTGATGCCCGGCTGTTTCGACCTCAGATCGAGGTGTTGTCACGGTCACGGCCTGTCACTGTTGCACCTGTTTCCGGAGGCGAGCGAATTGAAGAGATCGCCTCGGGGCTGTTGGATCAGCTTCCACATCGGTTTGCATTGGCCGGGCTGAGCATGGGCGGTGTGGTGGGGCTGGAACTGACCCGGCGGGCACCGGAACGGGTGACGCGCCTGTGTCTGATGTCGACGGACGCACAGGCGGATACACCTCAGATCGCGGCCAGTCGCGAGGACCTGATCATCGGGGCCCTGGGTGGGCGGCTGGAAGAGGTCATGCGCCAACTGGTCGGCACCGATACTTTGGCGCCGGGGCCCAGGCGAATCCCGATTCTGAATGATCTTCTGACAATGGCGAATGATCTGGGCGCCGAAACATTCGTGCGCCAAATGCGTGCCTTGCAGCGCCGACCAGACCAACAGGGATCGTTGCGCCGCATCAAAGTCCCCACTTTGATCATGTGCGGTGCCCATGACACGCTGACCCCGGTCAGACGGCATTCTTTCATGTCTGACCTGATACCGGAATCTGCGTTGGAGATCGTCGAAAATGCCGGACATCTTCTGCCGCTCGAAGCGCCCGATGCCGTGAACAAAGCCTTGGAAACCTGGCTGAATATCCCGCAAAGGTTTGTCTAGGGGTAAAGCGCCGCGCGTTCGTCTTTCGAAATGACATTCGGTACGGCCGCAGGCTCGCCGGTTTCAGGGTCGAAGAACGGCGTATTCTTCCAGCGTCCTGACAGGCGCGATTGCAGGGCGCGGCGCAAAAGGCCAAACGCCGCAAACCTGACCTTTTCGTGTTTTTGTTTTCCATCGGGTCGAGGGACAAACCCACGGGTCGTGACCGGCCCCAATACAGAAACATCACCGGTAATCCTGCCGACGATAAACCCTGCAAAGGGCAAACGAGCAGTCCGTGGCGTCGTCGCCAGCGGGGCGTTGCAGCAGTTGGCATACCATCGCAGCATACCATTTGGGCCAAGTTTCATGGCCGAAAGGAATTGGCCTCCGGTGGTGATTTCAATTTCATCCGGTGCCATCTGGAAGATGTCCACCGGGCCGGGGGCCGGGTCGGGCTGCCCGAAATACAGCTGCGCGGCGTGGCAGTCATGACAAAAACACTCGACATGGGTTCCAAGCCGAACGCCCCGGCCCGAGATTTGACCCTTCAACTGGCCACAATTGCAGGAAAAGGCGAGTCCACCATGTGCCGGCCCGCCCATGTTCATCAGGCGACCTTGTTGGTGTTCGCTGCGCGGTGAGGTTTCTTGCGGCTGTTTTCGTTCATGAAATCAATCACAAGCGGGCGAATGTTGTCGCGCCAGCTGCGGCCCGCGAAAATGCCGTAATGGCCCGCGCCGGGTTCTACGTGGCTGGCCTTTTTGCTGTCTGGCAAACCGGTGCACAGGTCCAGGGCAGCGATACATTGACCGGGCGCCGAGATATCGTCATTCGCACCTTCAACCGATTTCACCGCAACATCCGTGATCTTGCCGATATCCACCTTGTGGCCGGCGACAACAAATTCGTTGCGTGCGATCTCGCGGTTCTTGAACACGCGTTCGACCGTCGAAAGATAGAACTCGGCCGTCATGTCCATCACCGCAAGATATTCGTCATAGAAACGGTTATGGGCATCCAGATCCGAGGCTTCGTTGCGGATAACACGCTGAATCTGATCGGAAAACGCCTTGGAGTGGCGATCGGCGTTCATCGACATGAACGAGGCCAGTTGCAGCAGGCCGGGATAGACCATACGCCCGACACCTTTGTACTTGAATCCGACCCGTTGAATCATGGTTTCTTCCAGCTGACCCATCGTCACACGGCGTCCAAAGTCGGTAACATCGGTCGGAGTCGCGTCCGGGTCGACCGGCCCGCCAATCAGTGTCAGGGTACTGGGTTGAGCCTTGGGCTCGACCTCGGCCAGATAGGCGGTGGCCGCCAATGTCAGCGGGGCGGGCTGACAAACCGCCACGACATGCGTGTCCGGCCCCAGTTCCTTCATGAAATCTACAAGGTAGAGCGTATAATCTTCGACATCGAACTTGCCGGCAGACACAGGAATATCGCGCGCATTATGCCAATCGGTGATGTAAACTTCGCAATTGACCAGCAGGCTTTTGACAGTCGAACGCAGCAGCGTGGCGTAATGGCCGGACATGGGCGCAACCAGCAGAACCTTGCGCGGTTGTTCTTCCCGGCCGTTGACACGGAAATGAACCAGATCACCGAAGGGGCGTTCCAGAACGGTCGTGATCTCGACCAGATGGTCCTTTCCGTCCTCGCAGGTAAAGGTTCGAATGCCCCAGTCAGGTTTGACGACCATTCGCTGGAAGGTCCGTTCGGTGACTTCACCCCATGCGGCCATCCAGCTGAACGCCGGGTTGGGTGTCATGGAAAACAGGGGGTAGGACGCCATCGCGCTTGCGGTTGCACCAAGCCATTGGTTGGTGTTACGCATGGACTCCATAAGGTCGTAGGTCATCATGTAGCGCATAAATGGGGCCTCCTGAGTGTCAGCCTGAGAGTTCGGACCATTCGCCGCTTTGCCCCCCAGCACCCACGACGTTATTCTGCATGGCAGCGAGGTTAGGGTGGAATTGTTAAAATGACAACAAGTGAAGACCAAATGCCGGACGTGTCCGAAGAACATATTGAACGCATTAAAGAAAATATGGAAAAGGTCGAGCAGCTCGCGAAGCGCCTGGTCGAGATCATGGCGTCAAAAAAGTCGCACACGCCCGCGCTGGACGGCCCGAATCAAGAGCTTTTCGCACGAGCAGCAACAGCCTATTGGGCCGAGGCATGGCAAAATCCCGCCAAGTTGTTGGAGCAACAGATAGAATTCTGGGGCAAGTCGGTTCTCAACTTTGCCGAAGCACAGAAAGCGCTGACGACCGGAGAGGTGGAAACCGAGGAAGCCAAGCCCGGCGACAAGCGGTTTTCCAATCCTCTTTGGGAGACAAACCCTTATTTCCGACTGATCCGGCAGCAATACCTGACGAACGCGGAAGCGATCGCGCAGGCTGTCTCGTCGGTCGATGATCTGGATGCCAAGGACAAACGACGCCTACAGTATTTCTCGCAGCAGATCATCGACATGATGGCGCCCACGAATTTTCTGGCGACCAACCCGGATGCCCTGCAAAAGGCGGTCGAGACCGAAGGCCAGTCGCTGATCCAAGGATTGGAGAACCTTGTTTCAGACCTTGAGGCCAATGATGGCGAGTTGGTCGTCAAACTGGCGGATGAAAGCGCGTTCGAGGTTGGTGGAAACCTGGCGACAACGCCGGGCGAGGTTATATACCGCAACCGGATGATGGAGCTGATTCAGTACAAGCCGGTGACTGAAACGGTTTACGAGACGCCCATCGTTCTGTTCCCGCCCTGGATCAACAAGTTCTATATTCTGGATCTGAAAGCCCAGAACAGCTTGATCAAATGGATCACCGAACAGGGCTATACCCTGTTGGTCGTAAGCTGGGTGAACCCGGATGAAAGCTATGCCGAAACCGGTATGGAAGACTATATTCAGGACGGTTTCCTGACCGCAATCGAAACGGCCAAGAAGATCTGCAAGGTCAAACAGGTCAACGCAGTGGGCTATTGCATCGCAGGCACAACGCTGAGCCTGACCTTGTCCTTGCTGAAACAGCGTGGCGACAAATCGGTCAAATCCGCGACGCTGTTCACGGCACTGACGGATTTTTCCGATCAGGGTGAGTTTACGCCATTCCTGCAAAACGACTTCATCGACGGAATCGAAGAGGAAGTAAAAAAGGAGGGCGTTCTGCGGTCGTGGATCATGGCGCGCACGATGTCGTTCCTGCGGTCACGCGACCTGATTTATGGCCCGGCCATTCGCAGCTATATGATGGGGGAAGTGCCTCCGGCCTTTGATCTGCTCTACTGGAACGGCGATGGTGCAAACCTGCCAGCAAAAATGGCCGTGGAATATCTGCGAGGCCTCTGCCAGCGCAACGAGTTCGCGACCGACGGGTTCGAGTTGATGGGGCACAAGCTGAAACTCGAAGACGTGGATGTGCCGCTGATGGCCATAACCTGCGAAACCGACCACATCGCGGCATGGAAAGACTGTTACCGCGGCGTGCAGAGAATGGGCTCGCGGTCCAAAACCTTCGTGGTTTCAGAATCGGGGCATATTGCGGGTATCGTGAACCCGCCTAGCAAGAAGAAATATGGCCACTACACAAATCCGGATATGAAGTCGGATGCCAGCACCTGGCTGAAAGAAGCTGATTTTCACGAAGGATCATGGTGGCCCATGTGGGACGCGTGGTTGAAGAAGCGGTCCGGCAAGCAGGTTCCGGCCCGTGAACCGGGTGATTCGAAGCACCCGAGCCTTGCATCCGCACCCGGGACTTACGTTGTGGCGAAACCAAACGACTGATTTCATTTTGAAACTTAAAAATTCTGCGCCGCAGCAAGAAAAAACTTGCAATGCTGCGGTGCAGCAATCATATTGTCCTCAAGCTGATGAAACCCGGGGTGGGCCCGGACCGGCTAAAAGGATTAGGACAATGGCAAAGACCCAAGACTTTACCGCGATCATGAAAGACATGATGGGTGCATTTCCGGTGGACACCACCGCAATGGAAGGCGCATTCAAATCGACCGCTTCGCTGAACGAGAAGCTGTCGGGCGTTGCTCTGGACGCTGCTGAGAAATCGGCCGAGATCTCGAACAAATGGACCAAGGACACCCTGGCCAAGCTGAGCGAGATGTCGAAAGCCAAGGCAGAGCCTGCCGACTACGCAAAAGCCGCAACCGACTTCGCAAGCGCGTCGGCTGAAGTTGCAGCTGAAAACCTGGCCGCTTTCGCTGAAATCGCGAAAAAAGTTCAGACCGAAACCGTCGAGCTGCTGATGGCTGCTGGCAAAGACGCAGCAGAAGAAGCAACCGCTGCTGTCAAAAAGGCGACCAACGAGGTCACCACCGCAGCCAAGAAAGCTGCAACTGCAAAGTAAGAAACGTCCGCGAAGCGCACCCAACCCTCCCATTAGGTGCAATCGCGTTGGGCAGGTCCATTGACCTGCCCTTTCTTTTTGTGCTGCACTCGCATAACCTGTGCTGCAACGCATCATCCTTGGGGAGGGAACCCGGTGTCGGACCAAGAAAAACCGCTGCTTATCAAGCGCTATGCCAGCCGTCGACTGTACAATACCGAGACCAGCGATTACGTGACGCTCGAAGATATCGCGGGGTTCATCCGCGACGGGCGAGAAGTGCAGATCATTGATCTGAAAACCGGCGATGACCTGACTCGCCAGTATCTTCTGCAAATCATTGCCGAACATGAAAGCCGGGGTGAAAATGTGCTGCCGGTGAATGTACTGAATGATCTGGTGCGCAGTTACATGCTGCCGGGCGGGGGGATGATGCCCCAGTTTCTGCAAAGCTCGTTCGAGATGCTGCGTGAAAGCCAAAACAAGATGATGGAAAACATGAGCGCGATGAATCCGATGTCTCAGATGCCGGGTTTTGACGCGTTGCAGGCGCAGCAACAGGCTTTCCTGAAGGCGATGACCAGCGGGCTGTCCAGCGGATGGTCCAGCCCGGAAAAGGAAGAGGAAAAGTCCGAACCGAAAGAGGATCTGGACGACATCAAGAAACAGCTGGCCGAGTTGCAGCAAAAACTGTCCAAGCTGAACTGATCCGTTCCAAACAAAGAATCAGGCCCGCATTTTGCGGGCCTTTCTTGTTCAAAGTGCCGCTGTCTTACGTGCCGTAAACCGGCATCGGACCTGTCACTTCGCCAACCGATGCCAGCAGGATGTCTGCGATCACGTCCAGCTCTTCGCGGGTCAGGCGGACGGGCAGGCGGACATCACAGGCCTTCATCAGCATGTCGCGCGTCTTGGGCAGGTCGTAAGTTTCCGGAAGGAATTGCCAGTTCCAGAAGGCGCGGGCGTTGTCTTCGCTCAGACCAAAAACCTGCACCTTGACGCCGCGTGCCTCGGACGCGGCGGCAAAGGCGCGGATCTCATGTTCCTGCATTCCGACAAGATTGAACTGGATCGAATCCGGCGCACGCTGCTCGGGGGGCAGCGGGGCGGGAACCTCGATATGAGACGAGGTGTTCAGGCGACCGGCCACGTAATCGTGGTTTGCCAGGCCATCGCGGACACGGCGTGCCAGTTCCGGAAGTTGAGGGCGGATCACGGCGGCGCTGAGGTTGCTTAGGCGAAGGTTGTACAGCGGCAGCTTGTT
Organism: Ruegeria sp. BHSA118; assembly: GCF_059613405.1. Taxonomy (NCBI): domain Bacteria; kingdom Pseudomonadati; phylum Pseudomonadota; class Alphaproteobacteria; order Rhodobacterales; family Roseobacteraceae; genus Ruegeria; species Ruegeria sp. BHSA118. The sequence continues at coordinate 60,843 of NZ_JBXWSM010000002.1, read as the reverse complement.
CTGCCAGCGGGCAAAGGCCTCTTCCAGTTCGGGTGAGTTGTCGCCCTGCGGACCTTTGTGCTTCTTCCAATTGTGTTCATACGCGCCCGACATGATGACGGCACGCGCGACAAGATCCGCATCATTCGTGATCAGGATGCCACCTTCGCCAGCATTGATCATCTTGTAGGATTGGAACGAGAAACATCCGACCCTTCCGATCGTACCGATATTGCGGCCATGCCAAGTGGTGCCCAGCGAATGCGCGGCGTCCTCGATCACCGGAATGTTACGTGCGTCGCACAAGGCCATGATTGCATCCATGTCGGATGTATGCCCGCGCATGTGGCTGATGATGACCGCCTGAACGTTGTCCAGCTTGGCCTCGAAATCGGCCATGTTGATGCGATAGTTTTCACCCACTTCGCACAGAACCGGAATGCAGTCGGCATGGACGATCGACGACGGTACGGCAGCGAAGGTGAAGCCGGGGATCAGAACGCGCGCGTCGCGGGGCAGGCCCAGCGCTTTGAGCGACAGAAACAGCGCGGCCGAGCAGGACGACACCGCCAAGGCGTATTTCGTACCCAACAATTCCGCGAACTCGGCTTCCAGCAGGGCCACCGGGGCGTCCTGCGGTGCGGTATAGCGGAACAGGTCACCTGATTGCATCAGGGCCTCGATCGCGTCCTTGGCGGCAGCAGGGATGGGTTCGGCGTCGTGAACGTTGGGTGGCAGCGTCATATTTGGAATTCCCGAATTCTATCTTTGGGAAAGATAAAGATATTCAGAAGGCAATCCAAGCCCCCAATCGCCAGGCAGGCGAAAATTCACCAATCTGTCGCAATTTACGTGGATCAGATCCCAAGCCGGTCGCGCAGTGCGAACCACGTCATGGCCAGCACCAGCAACGGGCTGCGCAGGGCAGGGCCGCCGGGGAAAGACAGCGCGGGCACGCGTGCCATCGTGTCAAACCCTTCGGCCTGACCCTGAATCGCCATGGCCATGAGTTGTCCGGCATGGGTCGCAGTGCCGACACCATGACCGGAATATCCCGAAGCCGAAAGAATATTGGGTGCGACACGGGCCAGGTACGGCATCCGCCGCATGGTGATGGCCAGCGTTCCACCCCAGGCATAGTCGATTTTCACATCCCGCAAATGCGGGAAAATCTCGGTCATCGGTTTGCGGACCTTGGCGGCGACATCTGATGGAAAGCGATAGCCATAGCTTTCGCCGCCTCCGAACAAGAGGCGGCCATCGGCGCTGAGGCGAAAATAGTTCACCACGAATTTCGTATCCGCAACCGCCACGTCCCGGGTCAAAACCTGCGCGGCGTCCGTTCCAAGGGGTTCGGTGGCCGCAATGAAATTGTTGATGGGCATGACCCTGGCGGCGACGGAACGATCGAGATCGCCCAGATACCCGTTGCAGGCCAGAATGACGTGCTCGGCCCGAACGTTGCCGTGTGCCGTTCGGATCACTGTCGTCTGGCCCTCGTCGATCCCGGTCACTTCGGTGCTTTCATGGATACGAACGCCCGCTTTGGCCGCGGCTTGCGCCAGTCCCAAGGCAAAGTTCAAAGGGTGCAGATGGGCCGCACCCATATCCAGATACCCCCCCTGATAGGCTGGTGACGGGCACAGCGAATGACCCGCGTTTTCGTCCAACAGCTCGATCTGGTCGTATCCATACCGCTCGGAAAGATGGCCGGCGTGGTCATGCAGTTCTTTCTGCTCGGATTTGTTCAGGCCCAGAACGGCGACACCGGGTTTCAGGTCACACGCGATCCGGTGTTTTGCAATCAGGGATTTGACCAGATCCTTGGCGTCTTCGGCCAATTCCCATAGCCTGGCGGCGTCAGCATCGCCAACAAGTCGCTCAAGGTCTTCCTGATCCATCCGCTGCGCGCTGCCCAACTGGCCGCCGTTTCGGCCCGACGCGCCAAAGCCGACGCGGTGCGCTTCAAGCAGCACGACGTCGAACCCGGCTTCGGCCAGATGAAGAGCCGCGGACAGCCCCGTATAACCGCCACCGACAACGCACACATCTGCTTTGGTGTCTTCTGACAACGCAGGAAAACGATCCGTCGGATGTGCCGTCGCAGCATACCAGCTGTCAGGGTACTCGCCCTTGCGGTCATTGGAATAGAGCAGGTTCACGGAAGGTCTCAGACGTTGATCAGCAGATGTTCACGTTCCCACGGAGAGATGACCTGTAGGAACTCCTCGTACTCGGCCCGTTTGACGATGCCGTAAACGCGGGCGAATTCGGGGCCCAGAACTTCGTGCAGGGCGGTGGCTTCGTCGAACAAATCCAGTGCTTCGCCCATGACCTGCGGGATATCGCCCTCGCCTTCATAAGCGTCGCCATAGAACTGACGACGTGGGCGTTCCTGCTCGACCAGGCCGAGATAGCCGCAGGCCAGCGACAGCGCGATGCCCAGATACGGGTTGCAGTCCATACCGGCGATGCGGTTCTCGACGCGCCGCGATTCCGGGCCGGACAGGGGCACGCGAATGCCGGTGGTGCGGTTGTCACGGGCCCATTCCAGGTTGATCGGTGCCGCGTGATCCTTCACATAGCGCCGGTAGGAATTCACATAAGGCGCCATGACCGCCAGACCGGAGGGCAGGTGGTTCTGCAAACCGGCGATAAAGTGGTAAAACGCGTCCGTCTCTCCCCCTTGAGGACCAGAGAAGATGTTCTGGCCGGTTTCCATGTCGATGATCGAGTGATGGATATGCATGGCCGAGCCCGGCTCTTCCTCGATCGGTTTGGCCATGAAGGTGGCAAAACAATTGTGGCGCAGCGCGGCCTCGCGGATCAGTCGTTTGAAATAGAAGACTTCATCGGCCAGTTTTACCGGATTGCCGTGACGCAGGTTGATTTCCAACTGCCCGGCGCCGCCTTCCTGCGTGATGCCGTCGATCTCGAACCCCTGATGCTCGGCGAAATCATAGATGTCGTCGATCACCGGGCCAAACTCGTCCACGGCCGTCATGGAATAGGCCTGCCGTGCCGCGGCCGGGCGACCGGAACGCCCCATCATCGGCTTGATTTCCTGTGCGGGATCGACGTTGGGGGCGACCAGAAAGAACTCCATCTCTGGCGCAACAACCGGCTTCCATCCCTTGTCATGATACAGCTGGACCACGCGTTTCAACACGTTGCGTGGGCTATAAGGGATCGGATCACCGTCCCGGTCGTAGGCGTCGTGGATCACCTGCAGCGTCCAGTCCCCTGTCCAGGGCGCGGCTGAAGCCGTCGAATAGTCGGGCTTCAGGATCATGTCCTTTTCGATGAACCCGTCGTCACCTGCGGCTTCACCCCAGTCCCCCGTGATGGTCTGGAAGAAGATGCTGTCGGGTAGGTGAAAGTAGGATTGCTTGGCAAATTTCGTGGCAGGCACGGCCTTGCCGCGTGCAATTCCGGGAAGGTCCGAGATGATACACTCAACCTCGTCCAGCCGCTGTCCGTGGAAATAGGCTTTGGCGGCTTCCGGCAGTTTGTCAGTCCAATCAGCCATCAGGCTCTCTCTTTCTTTAAAAACTCGGCCATATGGCGCGCGATTGTGGCGTTGTCATCCGGGGCGGTTTCGCGATTTGCGGCCTCGCGCATCAGGTCTTCGGGCACCACGCCCTTGCCCCGTGTGCGCATCAGGCCCGCGACAAAACCATTGGTGAATTCGGGGTGGGCCTGAACCGTCCAGATCGTGTCCCCATAAGCCAACATCGCATTTTCGCAAAATGCGTTCTGACCCAGAACGCACGCCCCTTCGGGCAGTTCGACAACCTGATCCTGATGCCAGGCATTCAGCCATAATTTGTTGCCGTCATATTCGTATTCAGTACGACCTACGGCCCATCCTTTCGAGAATTTCTCGACCTTGCCACCCAGTGCCTGAGCAATGATCTGATGGCCAAAGCAAACGCCGATCATTGGTTTTCCACTTTCCCGAATCTTGCGCACCAACGCTTCCAGCGGGGCGATCCATGGAAGGTCCTCGTAAACCCCGTGACGCGATCCGGTAATGATCCATCCATCCGCATCATCCGCACCATCGGGGAAGGTGCCGTCCACGACGGCGAAGGTGACGAACTCGAACCCGTTGCCACGCAGCAACGTGGGGAAAAGTTCGTCATAATCCCCGAATTCTTCCTGTAGCACCTCGGGGGTGTGGCCGGTTTGTAGAATACCGATTTTCATGTGTCACCAAATTTGATCAAATTAATCCTAACCGAGACTGGTTGACGCGGCAAGGGGGTCAAACCGTCTCGAGATAGCTCAGCCAGTGATCCTCGGGCGGGATGTTCTCGAACCGGGTGATTTCTTGTCGTTTGGTCATGGTCAGATAGCGGATCAGGTCAGCGGGGAACAGCCGCGCCACCAACGGATCCGTGGCGAACCTGTCAATCGCACTCGACCAATCCGGCATCAGCTGAGGCAGGTCCGCGATATCATAGGCGTTCCCCGTGATCGGGGCAGGTGGGATCAAGCCGTCCTCGATGCCGACAAGTGCCGCACCCAGAACCGCCGTTAGCATCAGATACGGGTTTATGTCCCCGCCAGCGACGCGGTGTTCGATGCGCCGTGCGGCCGGGGCCCCGCCCGGGATGCGAATGGCTGCAGTTCGGTTTTCATAAGCCCAGCAGGCGCCCGTGGGCGCATGTGCACCCGGTATGAGCCGAGTGTAGGAGTTGCCGTGGGGTGCAAATATCAGCGAGCTGCCCGGCATGGCTGCGACACAGCCAGCTACGGCAGACCGCAATTTCTCGGTGCCTTCCGGCCCGTTATTGTCGAACACATTGTGCCCGTTCTGGTCCAACACCGAGAAATGCACATGCATTCCGTTGCCTGCGTCATCGGCATAAGGTTTGGACATGAAGGTGGCCGCAAATCCGTGCCTGCGCGCCAATCCACGCGTCAATGCCTTGAAAAACCACGTATCATCGGCACAGCGCATGGCGTCCTGATGGTTCAGGTTGATCTCGAACTGGCCGATGCCGCTTTCTGAAATGGCCGTCTGCGCCGGGATGCCCATTGCGGCGCAGCCATCGTACAGGTCGGTAAAGAACGCCTCGAACGCGTCCATTTCGGCAACCGACAGAACGGCCTCATCCGCAAGGCGCCGCCCTGTGATCGGATTCACCGGTGGTTGCGGTTGCGCGCCAGAAGCGTCAACAAGTGTGAACTCCAACTCTGTCGCGGCAACAACGGACCAGCCGCGTTGCGCATAGCGGTCGAGTATGGCGGACAGGGCATGCCGGGGGTCGCCCGGGAACGGTGCGCCGTCATCATCATACAGACACATTGGCACCAGCGCTGTTTCCGTATCCAGCCAGGGCACGGGTACCGGGCCACGTTCGGTCGGGCGCAGCACCCCATCTGCGTCGCCGGTTTCAAAGACCAGCGGGCTTCCTTCGATGTCAGCGCCCCACAGGTCTACGTTCAGTGCCGAAAACGGCATTCGCACGGCACCTTTTCCCAGTTTGTCAGCATAGCCAGGGGGCACGCGTTTGCCACGCATCTGACCGTTCAGGTCACATGCGGCAACGCGAAAATTGTGCAGGGCTCTCAGATCCATTGGGGGCTCCGTCAGTGAAACTCCCCAGTGATTTACTTCAATGGATGTGCTTTGTCACCAAATTTGATCAAATTCTGGCTTGGGTGTTCAAGGAACGCCCCGCGCCGGTCAGACCGGCGCGGAGAGCTGTCTTCAGGCAAAGCTTACGCCATGTTCTTCCATGGGCAATTGCGCCACATGCAAACCTGACAGGGCCTTGATCGCATTGGCCAAAGCCGGTGCTGACGGTGGCGTGCCGGGTTCTCCGACGCCGGTTGGCGCTTCGGCCGATGGCACGATATGCACGTCGATTGCGGCAATATCCCCGATACGCAGCGGTTCGTAATCCGGGAAGTTGTATTGATCCACAGCCCCGCTTGTCAGGGTGATCTGGTCACGCATCACATGGCCAATGCCATAGCCGATGCCGCCTTCCATCTGGGCCCGCACGATATCGGGGTTCACGGCGATACCGCAATCCACGGCACAGGTGACCTTTTCAATCCTGATGCCACTTTCCGGATCGCCCGAGATTTCGACCACTTCAGCCGCGAAAGACCCAAAGGACTTGTGAACGGCAATTCCTTGCGACCGACCTTCTGGCGCGTTGCCCCAATTTGCCTTTTCGGCCGCCAGCTTCAAAACAGCTGCCTTGCGCTGCTGGTCCGCGTTGCTGCTGTCGGTCAGATGGGCCAGACGGAATTCCACCGGATCGCGACCGGCGGCCTCTGCCACCAGATCCATCATGGTCTCCATCGTATAGGCGGTGTGGGTGTGCCCGACCGAGCGCCACCACAGAACCGTCGTCGCCTTCGGTGTGTCGGTCAGGCCCACCGCCATGCCGGGGATGCTGTAGGGGCTGTCCGAAACGCCTTCGACCGAGCTGTGGTCGATGCCGTCATGAACCAGAACAGCCTCGAACGGGGTGCCCTTGATCACGGATTGACCGGCAATCTGGTGCTGCCACCCGACGATGTTGCCTTCGGCGTCCAGGCCCACGCGGACCTTGTGGCCAAAGGCGGGGCGGTAATACCCGCTGCGAATGTCGTCTTCGCGCGTCCAGACAAGTTTGACCGGGCGCGAGCGGTCGGTGACGGCAAAGGCCAGCGCAGCCTCGACCTGATAATCCGCATCCGGGGTGGCGCGGCGACCGAAAGACCCGCCTGCCAGCATGGTTTTGATGTGGATCTTCTCGGGCGGCAGTTGGAAGATCTGCTGATAGGCCATATGCGGCCCGGTCGGCATCTGCGCGCCGTCATGCAGGACGATGTCACCCTCTGCCGTCTGCTCGATGGTGCAGTTCAGCGGCTCCATCGGGGCATGAGCGAGAAGGGGGAAGTAGAAGGTTTTTTCAACGACCTTATCCGCGCCGTCGATGGCGGTTGCCACAGCGGCAACGTCAGCCTTGTTCACGTTATACGTGGGTGCTGCGTCCAGCGCCGCCATGATCTCAGCCTTGATCTGGTCCGAGTCGCGGGTTTCAGCGCCTGACATATCCCACTCGACCTCAAGTGCATCGCGCGCCTGAATCGCGGACCAGGTGTTCTCGGCGTACACCGCGACGCCTGCCTGATTGGGCAGAACCCCGGCGCTGATATAGCCTTTGATCCCTTTCGATGCGCTGTCATCAAAGCCCAGCGCGATACCGCCCTTCGCTTCGGGGCGTTTGATCATGGCGATCATCTGGTTGGGCAGGTGAACGTCCATGGCAAACATCGCCTGGCCGTTGCTTTTGATTGCTGTATCCTTGCGGCGCACCGTTTCATTTCCGATCAGACGAAATTCGGACGGGTCCTTCAGGCGCGGCTCTGCCGGAGCGTCCAATTGCGACGCAGCGGACACAAATTCAGCGATCGGAGCCGACTTGTCGCCTGCCTTCACGATGCCGTCTTCGATGGTGATGCCGGATGCATCCACGCCCCAGCTCTGCGCGGCGGCGTTGATCAGCATTTCGCGCGCGGCAGCGCCGGCCTGACGGTATTGCAGCCACGAATTCGCCATCGCGGTCGAGCCGCCGGTGCCCTGGAATGGCCCGAACAGCAGGTTGTTGTAGACATTCGGATCCGAGGGGGCGAACTCGTATTCGATCTGGTCCATGGTCAGGCCGATTTCTTCGGCAATCAGCGTCGGCAGTCCGGTTGCAGGGCCCTGACCTTTTTCAAAGTGTTTGACGATGGCGGTCACGGTGCCATCGGCATCAATCTTCACAAACGGATTGAACTGCGCGGTCTCGGACGAGGCCGCGGCCAGCACACCATCAGGGCGGGCGCCGACCAGCAGGACGGCACCGGCAGCGGCGGCGCTTTTCAGAAACCCACGGCGAGAGGTGTTGATGGTCATGGATCAGGCCTCCAGAATTTCAGATGCGCGCTGGATGCCGGCGCGGATGCGTTGATAGGTGGCGCAGCGGCAGGCATTGCCGGACATGTATTCGTCAATCTCCTGGACCGACGGCTTCGGGTTCTCGGACAACAGCCCGACAGCCGACATCACCTGACCCGACTGGCAATAGCCGCACTGGACGACATCCAGTTCGACCCAGGCCTGCTGTACGGCAGCACCGATCTTGTCGTCACCGACTGCTTCGATGGTCGTGACTTCGGCGTCTTCGACGTCTTCAATGAATGTCTGACAGGAACGGACGGGCTCACCGTTCAGGTGCACGGTACAGGCCCCGCAGGATGCCACGCCGCAGCCGAATTTCGTGCCGGTCAGTTTCAGTTCGTCTCGGATCACCCAGAGAAGAGGCGTTCCAGGTTCGGCATCAACCTCGTGGGTCTTGCCGTTCAGGTTCAATTTCAGAGCCATGATGAGGGGGTCTCCTGTTGGTGCTGGTTTCCGTAATTGGTAAACTCGCGGGTTTACTTATGGCATATAATTTCGCCCTTGTAAACTCCAGCGTTTACCTAGTGTTTGACCAGTGCACGTCAATAGGTCTATAGCTCTGACATGAACGAATGCAGCGCACAGAATGCGTCCAAGCGCGCACAGATCATCGAAGCTGCCGTGGCCGAGTTCCAGGAAAAGGGCTTTGCTGCGGCCAGTATGGATCGCATTTCAGCACGGGCCGAAGTGTCCAAGCGTACGTTGTACAAGTACTTTGAAAGTAAAGAAAACCTGTTCCGCTCCATCGTGGTCGAATTGTCCAACCGCTTTGCTGAAGTGCTGGAAATCCGGTATGAAAAAGGTCGTGGCATTCGAACGCAACTGACCGAACTGGCCTGGGCTGAGGGACGTATTCTGATGCGGTCCGATGTTATCGCGATGGCCCGGATGGTGATCAGCGAAACCTTGCGCAACCCGACGCTTGCGGCGGAAGCGCAGGGCAAGCTGGACAAGACGGCGACATTCATTGCCATGCTCAAGGATGCGGCCGAGGATGGGCAGCTTCGGATCGATGATCCGGAACGGGCCGGGCGCGAATTCATTGGCCTGATCAAGGCACGTGCCTTCTGGCCGCTGCTGTTTACGGGTGGTGCGCTCAGCGAAACCGAGATGACGGACACGATCGAAAGCAGTGTCCAGATGGTGATGAGCCGATATGGCGTCTGATCGGAAGCAGCTGAATTCTGACGGTCGCCGTCGGGACGTCGTCAGAGGAATGTGTTAGGACTTTTTCACTTGATTCGGGTGGGCAAGGCCACTGACAGGCCATCGGATTTCGAAGCATAGCAGGACGGAGGCGTTGCTGTGACAGGCAAGGCAACACAGGCTGCGCGTTTAAGCGTGGCACCCATGATGGATTGGACAGATCGCCACTGCCGCTATTTTCATCGGCTGCTCAGCGCGGAAACGTTGCTGTACACCGAGATGGTGACTGCGCCGGCGCTCGTGCGGGGCGGGGCGTTGCATCTGTTGGACCACTCTCCCGAGGAGCATCCGGTTGCCTTGCAACTCGGCGGCTCTGACCCGGAAGAACTGGCGCAGGCCGCGCGTTTGGGGGCTGAGGCCGGGTATGATGAGATCAATCTGAACTGCGGCTGCCCGTCGGATCGGGTGCAATCCGGCACTTTCGGCGCGGTTTTGATGAAAGACCCGGCCCGCGTTGCCGACTGCATGACAGCCATGCGCGAAGCGGTGAACGTGGATGTCACCGTGAAATGCCGCATCGGGGTCGATGATCAGGAGCCCGAAGATGTATTGCCCGCGTTTCTTGAGCACATCAGCGCGGCAGGTTGCCAAAGGGTGACAATCCATGCCCGCAAGGCGTGGCTGCAAGGGCTGAGCCCCAAGGAAAACCGGGATATCCCGCCTTTGGACTATGACCTTGTGCATCGGATGAAGGATGAGTTTTCGGATCTTCACATATCGATCAATGGCGGCATCAACACGCTGGACGAGGCAGCCGCGCATCTAGAAGCCGGCCTGGATGGGGTGATGATCGGCCGGGCCGCGTATCATCAGCCGGGCGATATCCTGTCGGATGCTGACCGACGCATCTTTGGAACCGGAACGACGCGTGATCCGTTCGCGATCGTTCAACATATGGTGCCTTATGTGCAGCGGCATCTTGCCAATGGCGGGCGTTTGCACCAGATCACGCGTCATATGTTGGGCCTTTTCGCAGGTCGTCCCGGGGCCCGCGCATGGCGGCGCGCCTTGTCAGAAGGGGCTGTGCAGGATGGGGCCGGACCCGAGGTGATGCTGCGGGCGCTGGATCAAGTGGCGCCCATGGCAGAAGTTTAAGCGGCAGGGGGAACGATGCCCGAGACGATGTTACTGGCCCAGATGCTGGGCCTTTTGCTTGCGATCGGAGCGCTGGCCGGCGTACTAGCCGGATTGCTGGGGGTCGGCGGTGGAATCGTCTTGGTGCCCGCCTTTTTCTATGCATTTCAAACTCTTGGTTATGGCGGCCCGCAGTTGATGCAACTGTGTCTGGCCACGTCGCTGGCCACGATCATCGTGACATCTGTCCGATCCGTCCTTGCGCACAATAAAAAGGGTGCGGTGGATTGGGATATCCTGCGCGGCTGGGGGCCGGGAATTGTCGTCGGTGCGATCATCGGAGTTCTGGTTGCCTCGGCCCTGCGGACCGAAGCCTTGCAGGCGCTGTTCGGCATATTGGGAATGGTGATCGGGGCCTATCTGGGGCTGGGTCGTTCGGAATGGCGGCTGGGTGATGTCATGCCCGGTGGAATAAAGCGGGCCATCCTGTCCCCTGCGGTCGGGTTTCTTTCGGTTCTGATGGGAATAGGTGGCGGCAGTTTTGGTGTGCCGCTGATGAGCCTCTACAACACGCCGATCCACCGTGCCGTCGCAACCGCCGCCGGGTTTGGCGTGATCATCGCCGTGCCCTCGGTCATCGGGTTTTTGTTTCTGGATATCGCGCCGGAACACCGGCCTCCGCTGACCATTGGGGCGGTCAATCTGGTGGCCTTCGGAATCGTCGTGGCAATGACGATGATCACCGCGCCCTGGGGGGTGAAGCTGGCCCATGCGATGGATCCGAAACCCTTGAAGCGCGTATTCGCCGTGTTCCTTACGCTGGTGGCGCTCAATATGCTGCGCAAGGCGGTGGGTTTGTGAAGGATTTTGACGTCAGGGGTTGGGTGAAATTCCCGAATGACCCAATGCTTGCGGCCTGGGTGGGCCATGCGCTGCCTGCCGCACGGGCCGCGGTAACGGACCCGGCCCATGCTGACTGGCTGGATTGTGACGGGACGTGGTTCATCGGTGTTGACGCATTGCCCAATGACGCGCAGGGCAGGGTTGGCCAATCAGGGCCTTTGGCCGGAACCGCCATGTCATTCATTGCAGGGCGTTACGGGCAGTTGCCGCTTCACAAAGGCCAAGTCTCGGTCATTCATCCGGGATATCCACGCCCGCGTCGGGGGGAAAACGAGGCCGCCGCGCGGTATCGCAGAAATCGGGACGCGGCCCATGTGGACGGTTTGCGCCCGATGGGGCCGGATCGTCGCCGCCGAGTGGATGAACCGCACGCCTGGATTTTGGGCATACCGCTGACCGAGGCCAGCCCGGATGCGTCGCCCATGGTGTTGTGGGAAGGCAGCCATCATATTCTGGGTGCGGCGTTCAAGCGCGCCCTTGCGGGGACACCACACGAGCACCTGCATGAAGTCGATATTACGGATATCTACCAATCCGCCCGTCGCGAAGTTTTCGAAACCTGCCCGCGAATCGAACTGCCTGCAAAACCGGGTGAGGCTTACGTTCTGCACCGCCACTGCCTGCACGGGGTTGCCCCCTGGGCGGAAACGGCAAGCGCAGGGCCGGATGGACGGATGATCGCCTATTTCCGCCCGGAATGTGCCGGGGGTGTGGCGGAATGGGTCGAATCCACTTAACCTCCTGTCATTGTTTGGCTTTGGAGGTTTTGACCGATGATTACGGTCCATACGAATTCTGATGGTGCGTTGATAGAAGTCGAGTTGTCGGGGCAAGTCACCAGCGCCGACTATGCGAATATTCTGGTTCCCGCGATCGAAGCAGCGCTGACCGAACATGATTCCGTTCGGCTTTTGGCCATCGTGCAGCCAGAGTTCAAGGGGTATGATTTGGGTGCGGCCTGGTCTGACACCAAACTGGGGCTCAGCCACTGGCGGGGGTTTGACCGGATCGCGGTTGTTGCCGATCAGGGTTGGGTGCAAACCAGCATCCGATTGGCCGCTCCGATCCTGCCATGCCCCGTTCAGGTCTTTGAACTGGCCGATCTTGAGGCCGCCCGGCGCTGGATGCGCGAGTCGCTGGGATCCATTCACGTGACCGATCTTGAGGGCCCATGTGTGCAGATCAGCCTTTTGGGAAAACTGGATCCCGAGGAGTACAAGCAAGCCGAACGCGACCTGGACGCTTTGTTGCATGACCGGTCCGGGTTTCGGTTGCTGATCGACCTGCGGGATTTTGACGGCTGGCAGGGATTGTCCGCTCTTGCAGCACATTTTCGTCTGGCCAGCCGCCACATCGGACAACTGGATCGCGCGGCCATCGTCGGGGACAAAAGCTGGCAGCATATGGCACAACGTGTCGCCAGTCATGTATTGGGCACACGGACTCAGTTCTTTCCGTCCGAGGAAATCGAAAACGCCAAAACCTGGCTGGCTGCGGGATAAGGACCTGCTCGGCGCCCCTGCCTGCATCTTGTGATCTTGCTGCCAACAGGCGGCTGGCGTGCTTTGTTCTTTGGTCAGGACAAAGCACGTTTGGGCGCGAATTGACCAAATCTGATTGGCGTATTCCACGGCCCGACACGCACCAGATGTCTTGAAACCGGTCTTGATACCGTGCCGGTCAAGAATTGTGACGTAAGGGAACTGGTGGGTTTTTCCGTGGAATTTCTGACCTTAAGGTCAACACGGACCAAAAACCGCGTGTTTTCCCCCTAAATCTGACCGGAAATGCACTTACCTACGCCGTGTCGCTGCGGGCCTCCACTCACGTTGAACTGATGCGTTCATGAGCCGGCCCCTTGGCAGAGCTCGAATTCGGCCCGTGGCGGCACGGTTATTGGAAGCGGGAAGTTTGCGATGACACTCAGGTTGTTGATGGAAAGATTAGCGGCACGCAAGACGCCAGCATTCAAGGCGGACAAGACCGGCACGAAGCATGTCCAACATGCAGCCGAAAAATGCGGGACTGCCAAAACAAGCAGATCCGAAATCGCAGCTCTGTTCGAGTCAGAACTGCGCGGGCACGAGCCGAACGAACAGGTCCGCGACAAATCTTAAAACCACAGGGATTTGTTCCCGATGCAGACCAGTTGATTTCAGGAACCGTTTATGCGCGCTGCACGCCCACCACGGCGTTTGCCGAGGCGCGGCTTTCTGGTTGGCAGATCTTCCATGATTTCGGCGCGTTCGCTGCTGTCCATCTTGGACCAGCGGGTGATTTCATCAATCGTGCGATAGCAGCCGGTGCAGATACGTTCAGTTGGGTGAACGACGCAGATCTGGACACAAGGGCTTTCGACCTCATTCCTTTTCCAAACCATATTCGTCATCACTGGTCTCCGACCCGTTACAAAAAGCGCAGCCTGTCCAGCGCACCTTGCAAGATATAGCTGGCTGCAACGTGATCAATAACCTGTCCGCGACGTTTTCGTGTCGTATCCGCCTCAAGTAGTGCTTTTTCTGCCGCAACTGTGCTGAGCCGTTCGTCCCAAAATCCGATGGGCAGATCGGTCAGGCGGGACAAATTGCGCGCAAATGCCCGTGTTGACTGGCATCGTGGCCCTTCGCTGCCATCCATGTTCTTGGGCAAACCCAACAGGATGCCCCCGATCTCGCGATCGGTGACAATTTCGATCAGGCGCGCGGAATCGAGCGTGAATTTCTTGCGTCGCACGGTTTCCAGCGGGCTGGCGACTCCGCGCATGCGGTCGGACACCGCGACTCCGATTGTCTTTTCCCCAAGGTCCAGACCCATCAAGGCACTCATCGGTTGCAGCGCTGCTGCAAATTCTTCGATAGCGTCATGAATCATTGGGCGATCCCGGCTTGAAGGGCCGCTGCATCGATGATCTGCAACGCCTCTGAATTGCCAGCAAAGACTTCCATGGCCTCATCGCGAATATCGATGGCACGCTGGCCCTGGCCAAGAACGCCCAAGGCGGCGATCAGGCGGGCCCATTCCTCGGGGGATCCGCCCTCTGTCGCCAGCCGATCAGACAGCTGTTCCACCATGCCCTGAATCATCTGCTGCCGCTCTTCGGGGCTCAGCTCCGCGGCGGCGGCCATGTCTTCCTGACTGGGGCCGGGTGCTGTGCTCAGATCCGGTGCATTGAAAACGCCGGCACGAAAGGCCAGTTCGTCGATCTGAGCCCGAATTGCTTCAGCCCATGGCGCACCTGCGGGGGAATCCTGCAACGTTTCGACCCACATGCGATAGGCTAGGTCCGGCCGCCCGATCTGGGCCAGCATCTGCCCCCAATAATAGCGCGCCGGGCCGTGACGAGGGTCACGGTTCAGCGCTTCGATCAGCGCCTGTTCCGCTTCGGGTGAGACATATCCACCTGCGGCCAGAATCATCATTTCTGCCAGGTCCGCATAGGTATCAGCCGTGGCGCTGTCGCCTGACAGCTCGATCACCTTTTGCTGCGCGGTGTACCCATCCTTGAAGTTGCCCGCATTCGTCTCGTGCTGCGCCAGCAACATCTGACCCTGCAAATCATCCGGCCGGCTTGCAACGGTTTCCCGCAACTGCTTCAGCAGGTTGGCATAGCTTTCTTCCAGCTGCGCAGGTTGAGGCGGGGTCGCCAGTTCTTCCGCGGCGCTTTGGGATGGCCGGTTGGCGCGCACTTCCTTGGCCAGTTCAAGCCGTGCGGTCAGCGGCATGTCAGGCAAACCCACGGCCCCTTTGCGATGATACATCGCCAATGCACCACCGATCAGAAGCAACGAGATTGCCAGGATCGACAACACCGAAACCGCACGAGATGGCCCGGCGCCGGCGCCCTCTTTCTTCATCTGGTCATCTGCGGCCAGAATGCGACGGGAAATTTCCGTGCGCACCCTTTCAGCGTCGGCCTCGCCAATGACCCCGCGCGCCAGATCCCGGTCCACACCGGCCAACTGTTCGCGATAAACCCGCAGATCGTATGCCGCCGCGGGTTCATCCCCACGGCGTTTGCGCAGCAGGGTAAAGCTGAGAAAAGCTGCGATCAGCAGCGCGACAAGAAAAATCAGAACCCAGAACGTCATGGTCCCTCCGAGGATGCTGCCCTGACTTAGACCTGTGAGACGCCCGACAAAAGGGACAAATGGCCGCGAATGAGCGACATGTCGCAATAGTGCGATATTGCGGCGTTGCACGGCAGGGTTAAAATGCCGTCACACGGCATATCTGCGCCCAATCACCGAACCGGATGGATTCGCACATGAAACACTATTCAGCCTTTGCTGTGGCGCGGGAAGCTCTGCGCTATCACACCGGATGGGAGCGCGCCTGGCGCTCACCCGAACCCAAGAAGCGCTATGACGTCATCATCGTTGGCGCTGGCGGTCATGGTCTGGCGACCGCGTATTACCTTGGCAAGAACTATGGCATCCAGAATGTCGCGGTTATCGAAAAAGGCTGGCTGGGCGGCGGCAATACCGGTCGAAACACAACGATCATCCGTTCGAACTATCTGCAAGACCCGTCTGCGGCGATCTACGAGAAAGCACGCGGCCTTTATGAGGACCTGAGCCAGGATCTGAACTACAACATCATGTTCAGCCCGCGCGGTGTCATCATGCTGGCGCAGACCCAGCACGAGATCCGCGGCTATCAGCGCACGGCCCATGCCAACGCGCTGCAAGGTGTGAAGACGGAATGGATCGGCCCCGAGCGCGTCAAGCAACTGGTGCCTATCATCAATCTGGACGGCCCCCGATATCCGGTTCTGGGCGGCCTTTGGCAGGAACGCGGGGGCACTGCGCGCCATGATGCTGTGGCGTGGGGCTATGCGCGAGCTTGTTCGGCGATGGGGATGGATATCATCCAGCAATGCGAGGTCACGGGTGTCCGATCTCAGGATGGCCGTGTCGTCGGCGTAGACACCACCAAGGGTGCCATCGATTGTGACAAGCTGGGCATCGTCGTCGCGGGCCATTCGGGTCAGTTGGCGCAGATGGCGGGCTTCCGCCTGCCGCTGGAAGCCGTCGCGTTGCAGGCGCTGGTGTCCGAGCCCATCAAACCCTGCATGGATGTGGTCGTGATGGCGAACACCGTGCACGGCTACATGTCGCAATCCGACAAGGGCGAAATGGTGATCGGCGGGGGAACCGACGGGTTCAACAACTTCACGCAGCGCGGGTCTTTCCACCATATCGCGGAAACGGTGCGGGCGCTGGTCGAAACCTTCCCGATGATTTCGCGCCTCAAGATGCTGCGCCAGTGGGGCGGGATCGTGGACATGACCGGTGACCGCTCGCCCATCCTGTCGAAAACACCGTTGCAGGGCTGCTTTATCAATGGCGGCTGGGGCACCGGTGGTTTCAAGGCGATTCCGGGCTCGGGCTGGGGGATGGCGCAGCTGATGGCGACGGGCCATTCACCGCTGACCGAAGCCTTCTCGATGGACCGTTTCAAAGAAGGCCGCTTCATCGACGAAAGCGTGGCTGCCGGGGTGGCGCATTAGGGAGATTCCCGAAGGTGCCAGAAAACAGAATTCAGGTCGGCTCCCGCGCCGACCGACCGCCAAAAGGATGACAACATGCTAATCCTGAATTGCCCCTATTGCGGCGTAGACGCCGAAGAATCCGAACTGGCCGCCGGCGGCGAAGCGCATCTGAAGCGTTTCGGCCCGGGCTCGTCCGATGACGAATTCCACGACTATCTGTTCATGCGTGAAAACCCAAAAGGTGTTCATTTCGAACGCTGGCGGCATGCCAATGGCTGCGGCAAGTGGTTTCATGCCGCGCGCTGCACAAGCACGCTTGAAGTGTTTGGCACCTACACGGCTCAGACCTCCGAACCGCCGCAAGACATCAAGGATGCCATCACTGCCAAACGGCCCGGCTGGACGTGGAGAGAGTTTTCCTGATGCTTCATCTTTTCAAAAATACTCCCGCCGGAGGCTTTGACACCTCCACATGCGAAAGGTCCGCGACATGAGCACCCGTCTCGCAAAACAAGGCCGGCTGATTGACCGGTCGAAAAAGGTCACATTCACCTTCAACGGCACGTCGATGCAGGGCTATGAGGGGGATACGCTTGCCTCGGCCCTGCTGGCCAATGACCAGATGATGGTTGGTCGGTCGTTCAAGTACCACCGCCCTCGCGGTATCGTCGCAAGCGGCGCGGAAGAGCCGAACGCTCTGGTCGGGCTGGGGCAGGGCAACCGGTTTGAACCGAACCAGCGCGCGACAACGACCGAGGTGTTCAACGGCCTGACCGCGATTTCACAGAACCATTGGCCAAGCCTTGAATATGATATCGGTGCGGTGAACACGGCCTTTGCCCGGTTTCTGCCGGCCGGCTTCTACTACAAGACCTTCATCCACCCCAAACCCTTTTGGAAACACGTCTACGAACCGTTCATCCGGCAGTCGGCGGGTTTGGGCAAGGCGCCCGATAAAGACAACCGGGATGCCGACACATATGAACATTTCTACGCCTTTACCGATGTTCTGGTGATCGGTGGCGGTGTGGCTGGTTTGCAGGCGGCCAAGGCGGCGGCACAATCCGGCGCCAAGGTCTTGCTGATCGAGCAGACCGCGCATTGGGGCGGTCGCGCTCCGGTTGACGGCGGCACGGTCAATGATGAGCCTGTGGATAAGTTCGTGGAACAATTGGTTTCCGAACTCGAAACAATGGACAACGTCATCATGCGCACGCGCTGCATGGGCGCGGGTGTTTACGACCACGGTTATGTGTTGGGATACGAACGCCTGACAGACCACACGCCGGGCGTGCAGGGCCCGCGCCATCGCCTCTGGCGTATTCGCGCCAAGCAAATTGTAACTGCAACCGGCGCAATTGAACGACCATTGTCCTTTGCTGGCAACGATGTTCCGGGTGTGATGCTGGCTTCGGCCATGCGCGATTATGTCGTGAACTGGGGTGTCACCCCGGGCGAACGTGTCATCGTCGCCACCAACAATGATGACGCCTACCGCACCGCGATTATCCTGAAACAGGCAGGTGTGGATGTTTTGCGCATTGTTGACGCACGCGCAACGGCCGGACCTTTGGCAGAGGAAGCCCGCCAGTTGGGTATTCGCGTTGATCCGGGCAGGGCCATTGCCAAGGTCAAGGGCGGCAAGCGCGTCAAGAAAGTCGCCATCTGCAATCAGGAAGGCGTTGGCGGCGCGCGTGAAGAAGTTGAGTCAGACGCGGTCGCCATGTCTGGCGGCTGGTCTCCGGTCGTGCACATGTGGTCCCATTGCGGGGGCAAGCTGATCTGGGATGAGGCGAACGCGCATTTCCGGCCGGATCCCGAGCGTCCGCCGCTGGGAGCCGACGGCAAAGGGTTTGTTGTTGCCGCTGGCGCGTCCAACGGTCCTCTGGCGTTGCAAGATGTTCTGACAGACGCCCATGCCGCTGGTAAGGCGGCTGCCAAGGCGGCTGGCTTCAAGCCCAAGAACACCAAGGCGCCCGCAGGGGAAACAACCGTCGAAGCGCCGATGGAAGCAGTCTGGCTCATGCCGGCAAATGCAGAAGTTCAATTGCGCATGAAATCCTGGCTGGACTTCCAGAACGATGTCAAAGTGTCTGACGTTCAGCTGGCAGCACGCGAAGGGTATGAAAGCGTCGAACACACCAAGCGTTACACCACGCTGGGCATGGCGACAGATCAGGGTAAATTGAGCAACATCAACGGCTTGGCTATCCTTGCTGATGCGCTTGAGTCAGAGATTCCCAAGGTCGGCACCACGACCTTCCGTCCGCCCTATACGCCCATTTCGATGGGTGCGATCGGGGGCGAGGCGCGCGGTGACGTGTTCCAGCCGATCCGTCGGACACCGATGCACAACTGGCACGACAGGAACGGCGCCGACTGGGAGCCGGTCGGTCACTGGCGCCGGACCTATGCCTATGTCCGCCCCGGTGAATCCGTGCATGACGCCGTGAACCGTGAGGTGAAAAACACCCGCGACAACCTCGGCCTGCTGGATGCCTCGACGCTGGGCAAACTGATCGTCAAAGGCCCCGACGCAGGCAAGTTTCTGGACATGTTGTACACCAACATGATGTCCACGCTGAAGGTCGGCAAATGCCGCTATGGCCTGATGTGTTCGGAAAACGGCTTTCTGATCGACGACGGCGTTGTCGCCCGCATCGACGAGGACACGTGGCTGTGCCACACCACCACCGGCGGGGCCGAGCGTATTCATGGTCACATGGAAGAATGGCTTCAGACCGAATGGTGGGACTGGAAAGTCTATGTCGCCAACGTGACCGAGCAATACGCGCAGGTCGCCGTGGTCGGCCCCAACGCCCGCAAGGTGCTTGAGAAACTGGGCGGCATGGATGTCAGCAAAGAGGCGCTGCCCTTCATGGAATGGCGCGATGGCAAGATCGGGGACTTCGATTGCCGGGCCTACCGCATTTCGTTCTCGGGCGAGCTGTCTTATGAAATCGCTGTTCCCGCATCTCAGGGTCAGGCATTCTGGGATGCCTTGATGGAGGCAGGAAAAGAGTTCGGAGTGATGCCTTACGGCACCGAATGTCTGCACATCCTGCGGGCCGAGAAGGGCTTTATCATGATCGGGGACGAGACCGACGGCACCGTGATCCCGCAGGATCTGGGGCTGCACTGGGCGCTGTCCAAGAAGAAAGAGGACTATCTGGGCAAACGCGCCCATTCCCGCAGCCACATGGCGGATCCCGAACGTTGGAAACTGGTCGGTCTTGAGACTGTGGATGGTTCTGTCATTCCCGACGGTGCTTATGCGGTGGGCGAAGGTGTCAACGCCAACGGTCAGCGCAACATGATCGGCCGTGTGACGTCGACATATTACTCGGCCAATCTGGGCAAGGGCATCGCCATGGGGCTGATCAAACACGGCCCCGATCGGATGGGTGAGATCGTCGAGTTCCCAGGCACCGACGGCAAAACCTACAAAGCCAAGATCGTGGACCCGATCTTCTTCGATAAGGACGGGGAGAAGCAGAATGTCTGAACCCATCAGCGCACTGAACCACGCCAGCTATGACGGCATCGCCAAGGTCCAGGAATGCGGCCTGCAAGGCATGATCACCCTGCGTGGTGATCTGTCCGACAAGGTGCTGGCCAAGGCCGTCAAGGATGCAACCGGTCAGAAAGTGCCGGGTCAGCGCGAGGCGCTTGTGACCGGCGATACCGGCGTGGCTTGGATGTCGACCGACGAGTTGCTGGTTCTGGTGCCTTACGCGGAGGTCGAAGCCAGACTGGCCGACATGGTCGGTGCCCTGAGCGGCACCCATGCTTTGGCGGTCAATGTCTCGGATGCCCGCGCCGTCTTCAGCGTCTCTGGTGCCAGCGCAAGAGAGGTGCTGGGCAAGGTCGCGCCTGTCGATCTGTCGGCGGATGCTTTCCAGCCCGGCCAGATCCGCCGCACGCGTCTGGCGCAGGTGGCTGGTGCTTTCTGGATGGATGATGAACAGACCTTCCGCGTGGTCTGCTTCCGTTCCGCTGCGGATTACGTGTTCAAGCTGCTCAAGGTGGCGGCGCAACCGGGCAGTGACGTTGGGGTTTACTGAACAAAACTATTGCGCGTTAGAATTGAACCGTTCGCGAGCTGCGGGCGGTTCTTTCACGCTTACAGCCTACTATACAAAATCTGTAAGTTAGTGCTTTCTGTTGGTTCAGTGTTGGATATGTGAGTGTCACACTCATAATCAGAGAAAATTAACTGAAATTCGCGTATTGCATGTGGACAGCCTGAACTCTAAGTATTTTAAAGTTAATCAAAAACAGTTTTCAGGAGCTTGATCGTTTAATGAATTTTATCAAGGCAGTCGCATTTTGCGCCTCGACCGTTTTTGCATTCCCCGCGGTTGTTATTTCCGAAACGTACAGAGAAAGCTTTGAATGTAGTTTTGGCAAAGGTATTGCTAATCGCCCGACGCCTGAGCGCGTTGTCTTCTCAATAGATGGGCTTGGCCGTTCAGCGTTATTGCAGGAAGTAGACATCCCCAAGATTGACACCAAGTTCAGCACTGGTGAAGTGAAACGCGACTCCCCAAAAGTACTTTTGATTGGATGGGGCGCACAGAATTATGTTTATACAGCTAGCGGGCGAACATACGCGACGAATGAATCGCGTTACGATGCGATTGACCTGCTAAATTTGACATTTACGCTGAATCTGAATCGGAACACAATGAAAGCCATTGTTAAATCAACCTCCACTTCCAGCTACCTGCCACGTGACGGCTTTGCGAAAGGAAAATGCAAAGCAATCGTGGTACCGGCCTCTTGAAACGTGGGATTGGTATGATGAAGCTTTCAGTTTTTGTTCTGATCGCCGGGATGTTTGCGGCGACTGCGCAGGCTGATGTCAAGACCTACGCATGTGATCTTCATAGCATTGAAGGAAGGGGATGGATTCCTCCCAAGGTTTATCTGAGTGTGGATAGCGAAAACAAACGCGCCCGAGCTTTCGATGGTGTAATACGCGCTTCGAATGAACAAGCAGGCATTTCCCCAGAAACCCCGGCTGACACGAAATTCAAAGTAACGCGAAAAGGTGAATATCGTTTGTCGTGGCACTTGACACTACAGGCTAAAGTGTCGGGTAGCTACAGGGTTGCTTACACGGCAACATTCGATCCCAATACCAGCAATTTAAAGCTCCGCGCCAGTTTCCCGCAAGCGAACGCGACAAACCGACCAAGCGGCAGCGGGGCGTGTAAGCCCGTCTCGTCGCTGAATTTGTATTGAGAGGCGGATCGGTTGAATCCCTGTTCGAGGGTTTCAGCCGGTCAGCAAAAAAGTTTTGAACCCGGAGAGTGCCGAGGCGTCGGTAAAGCACTGTAATCCGGTTCCGGTCGCGTCGCTGGTTCGGCAGGTTGGGTAAAATGCAAGAAGCTCAGCCAATTTCTCCATACGATCCAACCGCGTCTTCGAATCTAACAGTCCCGCATGTGTTGAAAGATAAAGGGCAGGGCGCTGTTGCTTCAGCCACGGCACCAGTGTCGGCAGCACCGAAAATTCGGCGCCTTCGATATCCATCTTTACCAAGGACACGGCGGACAGATCGTTCACTGCGGCGAATTGGTCCCAGGCGATCGTCAGCGCATCAGACCCATGCGCGCCGTCGTGCAGAAGGGAGCTGGTAGAATCTCCGGGCTCTCCACGAACCGAGGCCATGCGGGCGACACCGAACTTATCCGACAGCGCGACACCCAAAGCCGAAACGTTATGAATTTCATTCAGGTCGAGGTTCCAGGCCAGATGGCGGAACGCCGTGGGGTCGGGCTCAAAGCACCAGACATGGCGTGCCTTGCGCGCACCATAAAGAACTGTGGGCCCGATCCATGCGCCTATATCCAGGTAATCGCTTTCAGGCGAAAGATACCGGTCCATCACGGCAAATGTTTCAGGCTCCCAAGCGCCCGCAGTGGCCTTGCGCCAGAATTTCGAATGGTACGGGTCTAGACGAAAGGGCTCGCCGTTCAGATTGCCCGCATAATATCCGCGGGCGCGGTAGAACATCTTGCGCGCCTGTGTCAGCATCGCCTGCCTCCGGGTTTTCTTGTCTCGGCCCTTGACCTGCGGCGGCTGCCAAAGCATTTAACCTTGGGAACCGCAACTCAAATTTATACAGGGGGCCGACATGGCTTTTGAACTTCCTGATCTTCCTTATGCACATGACGCGCTGGCAGCCAAGGGTATGTCTGCGGAAACACTGGAATATCACCACGATCTGCACCACAAAGCCTATGTCGACAATGGCAACAAGCTGATCGCCGGAACTGAATGGGACGGCAAGTCGCTGGAAGAGATCATCGTTGGAACCTATGACGCAAACGCTGTGGCGCAGAACGGTATCTTCAACAACATCAGCCAGCTGTGGAACCACAACCAGTTCTGGGAAATGATGGGCCCGGGCGCAAGCGCCATGCCTGGCGAGCTGGAAAAAGCTCTGACCGAAAGCTTTGGCTCAGTTGACGAATTCAAATCGCAGTTCAGCGCCGCTGGCGCCGGTCAGTTCGGCTCGGGCTGGGCGTGGCTGGTCAAGAACGCTGACGGCTCGCTGGCCGTCACCAAGACCGAGAATGGCGTGAACCCACTGTGCTTCGGTCAGACCGCTCTGCTGGGTTGTGACGTTTGGGAACACTCTTACTACATCGACTTCCGCAACAAGCGCCCGGCCTACCTGTCGAACTTCCTCGACAATCTGGTGAACTGGGAAAACGTCGCATCGCGGATGTAACGTATTGAACCGACGTCGGTTCATAAAGGGCCTGCTGGCGGTGACGCTGGCAGGCCTTGTCACGGCCGCCTACGGGTTCATCATTGAACCCGCGGTTCGGTTGCGCGTGCGCAAATGGCGCATTCAGCGGGACGACTGGACAGCGCCGCCGCTCAGAATCGCCGTACTGTCCGATATGCATGTCGGCGAACCCTATGTCGGCCTGAACCGCGTAAAGCAGGTGGTCCGCCGAACCAATGCGCTGGCTCCGGACGTGATCCTGCTGTTGGGTGATTTCTTTGCAAGCCACAAAGGTGTCTCGGACACGGTCAAGATGCAGGACCTGGCCCCTGCGCTTGCCGGTCTTGAGGCGAAGAATGGTGTCTTTGCCGTTCTGGGCAATCACGACTGGTGGGATGACAGGCCGGCACAGCGGCGCGGATCCGGGCCCAATCGCTATGTCGAAATTCTGGAACAGAACGGCATTTCGGTGTTGTCCAACGCCGCGATCAAGCTCGAAGCTCAGGGCATCTGGCTGGCCGGGCTCGAGGATCAGCTGGCGATTTGGCGCAACGGCAAGCCGCAGGGATTGGACGATCTGGCAGGTACTCTGGCGCAGATCACCGATGACGCTCCGGTTGTGATGATGGCGCATGAGCCCGATGTGTTTCCCACTGTGCCCGGGCGGGTGGCCTTGACGCTTTCAGGCCACACACATGGTGGCCAGGTACGCCTATTCGGCTGGTCGCCCGTCGTGCCATCGAAATTCGGCAATCGCTATGCCTATGGCCATGTACGTGAAGGCGGGCGTGATTTGGTCGTGTCGGGCGGTATCGGGTGCTCGATCCTGCCGGTTCGTCTGGGCGTGACGCCCGAAATCACCGTTGTCGAGATGTCCGCCTAAAGGGTTGATGACCGGACGGTGAAAACCCTCCGATACGTGCCCTTTCCTCATAACGGTACCTTGTTTGCTGCTTTCCAGTACACATCTCTGTAGGGCAGAGGGAGAGAACTGCATATCACTTCAAACAATGATCGGGCTGCGCACTGTTCGTGCGTGAACGAACCCGCATGTCCGGCAGGTCGAGGGATACCCAGAACACAACCTAATCAGGAGATCGCAATGGTTGCACTTACACAGGGAACTTGGGTTATTGTTGCAGATGGAGAGAAAGCGTTGGTGATGGAGAATATCACTGATGCCGACGATCCCAACCTTGTCGTCGTCGCTGTCGAAGAACAAGACGGCCCGACCGGAAAACCGACTGACCGCGCAGGTCGTCGCAACGACGGCGGACCAAATCAGAAATCAGCAATTGAAGAACCCACGTGGAAGGCGCACGCAAAATCTCTGTTCGTGCAGGATCTGGCGAATCTGTTGAATCGCAAGGGGCTGAAAGGCGCCTATGACCGGCTGGTTCTGGTGGCCAGCCCTCATGTTCTGGGCCTGTTGCGGCGTCGGCTGCACAGCGAGGTGCTGGGAAAGGTCGTGGCCGAGGTCAACAAGACCCTGACCAATCATCCTTTGCACAAGGTCGAGCAGGTGGTGCGCCACAGTCTGCAATCCAAGGCCAGACTGGCCTGATCAATGCGGCGGGCGGTTCAACCGCCCGCACGGTTTGCCATCCTCAGGTCAGTTTGTCCCGCAAGGCCATCATGGCTGTATCGGCGTCTTCGACCCAGGTGATGAAATCCGCCAAAGACGTGTCGGCAAAGCCTTGCCCGATCACCTGGTCCAATAATGTGTGCAACGCGTCCCAATAGCCATTCACATTGACCACGACGATTGGCTTGTCATGCAGGCCAAGCTGGCGCCATGTCAGCGCCTCGAACAGTTCGTCCAGTGACCCCGGCCCACCGGGCAGAACCACGACGGCGTCGGCGTTCATGATCATGACCTTCTTGCGCTCGTGCATTGTCTCGGTGATCACGAAATGGGTCAGATCCGTCTTTCCGACCTCGCGCTTGACCAGATGTACCGGAATGACGCCAAAAGTTTCACCACCGGCATTCTGCGCGGCGCGGGCCACTTCACCCATCAAACCGACATCTCCGGCTCCGTAGACCAGCCGCCAGCCTTCCTGCGCCAGCAGGCTGCCAAACTGCCGTGCAGTTTCAGAATAAGCTTTCTCGGCTCCATTGCGTGACCCGCAGTACACACAGACTGATTTCTGAGACATCAAAGGGGGGCTCCGGGGTTGTGTCAGGGGTTTTGACCCGTGATAGCGGGATTGATAGATTGGCTCAACTGTCCGTCGGAAAGCTTTTCAACGCAAAGCTTTTGCCCGGCGGAGTGAAAGGAAAATAATGGACGCCAAATCGGGAAACGGAAGCTCGGGCAATTTCATCTGGGGGGTGATTGCGGGTCTTGTTGCGATATTGGGCGCGGGTGGATTGTATCTGTCCGGCGTCTTCACCAAAGCGCCCGAGCCGAGCGCCCCGCAGGAAACCGCCTCTGCCGTAACCCCGGAACCTGTAGGGCAGGATGCGCAGGTTTCGGAACCGGAAGTGGCTGAACAGGCGGCTCCTGCGGATGAAGGGCCCACGACCGAGCCTGCCGGGAACACAAGTGAAGCGACCGACGCCTCTGACGCGGATACCGCCGTTGCCAAGACGGATGATACCGCGCCCGAGCCAGCGGCCCCTCCGGCGCTGGATCAGATTTTTGTTGAACCGGATGGCACGGCGCTGTTGTCCGGCGATGCCGAGCCCGGCAGCCGGATCGAGGTGCTGCTGAACGGAGAACCCCTGCACAGCTTTACCGTGGACGGCAGCGGCCAGTTCGCCGAATTCGTTTCGATCCCCTTCAGCGACGCGGCTCAGGGGTTGGTCCTGCAAAGCAAGGATGGCGATCGGATCACACAGTCCGACGACTATCTGATCGCGGCTTTGCCAAAGCCGGTCGAAGAAGCGCCTGTAACTGAAGAATCGCCAGCATCCGATCCGGACACGCCGGCCGATGCCGAAGACGCCACGATCGCGAAAGCCGATGCAGACGTTGAGCCCGAAACGGCGACAGAAGTTCAAGCGCCAGAAACCGACGTGACCGGAACCGAAACCACGGTGCCGGAAGCCGAGGAAACGCAAACCGCCGACTTGCCGACACAGACACCCGAACCGGATCAGCAGATTGCGGTGCTGCGGTCCGGCGAAGAAGGGGTTGAGCTGGTGCAGCCGCCTGTGGTGCGGGACACGCCCCCCGATCAGATCGCACTGGATACAATCGGTTATTCTGACACCGGCAACGTTCAGTTGACAGGACGTGTGCAGGACGGTGCAGCCGTTCGACTGTACCTGAACAATCGTCTGATCGCCGATCTCGACCCGAAAGAGGACGGATCCTGGCGCAGCGATCTGGAGGGGATTGATCCGGGTGTCTACACGCTGCGCGTGGATGCGGTGAATACGGACGGGACGGTGCTCAGCCGGGTCGAAACGCCGTTCAAGCGAGAGCCGGTTGAAGTGCTGGATGCCGCCGTGGCGGCCAGCCAGGCCAACGCGCAGGGGGAAGCACCTGTAATTCGTTCGGTTACGGTTCAACGGGGCGACACGCTGTGGGCCATCTCGCGTGACCGGTTTGGCGACGGAGTCCTGTATGTACGGCTGTTCGAGGCCAATCGCGACCTGATCCGCGATCCGGATCTGATCTATCCGGGGCAGGTCTTCACCATACCTGAATAAGCATCGCCTTTGGCCCAAGCGGGGCCGGGGTCAATCTCTGACCGCAGTTAAGGTACGTGATGAGACGAACACCTACTACGACCCCGGAGGATACGGCGCCGCGCGACGAGCGAAGCTCGGGCTGGCGCACGATCCGCAAAGTGGCACCCTATCTTTGGCCACAGGATGAGCCGTGGGTAAAGCGCCGCGTGGTGATTGCCATGGTCATGCTGGTTCTGGCCAAGCTGATCGCGGTTTATACGCCGATTCTTTACAAAGGTGCGGTTGACGCCCTGGCAGATGAGGGCGTGCCGCCGGTGGCGCTGGGCGCGGTCGGGCTGACGGTTGCCTATGGCGTGGCGCGGATGCTGACCGTGGGTTTCCAACAACTGCGGGACGCGGCCTTTGCGCCCGTGGGGCAACGGGCCCTGCGGGCGTTGGCGCTTGAGACCTTTCGGCATATTCACAACCTTTCGATGCGCTACCACGTGTCCCGCCGTACCGGAGGGCTGAGCCGCATCATCGAACGGGGTGTCAAAGGCGTCGAGTTCCTGTTGCGCTTTCTGCTGTTCTCGATCGGGCCACTGATCCTGGAACTGCTGCTGGTGGCGATCATCCTGATGTGGCTGTTCGATGTCTGGTATCTGGTGGTCGTCGCCGTCACGATCGGTCTGTATATCTGGTTCACATTTGCCGTGACCGAATGGCGGGTGAAGCTTCGGCGCGAGATGAACGATCAGGACACCGAAGCCAATCAGCGCGCCATCGACAGCTTGTTGAATTTCGAAACCGTCAAGTATTTCAATGCCGAATCGCGCGAAGCTGAACGATATGATGTATCGATGAAAGCCTATGCCGGGGCTGCGTTGAAGACGGCTTATTCGCTGGCATTTCTGAATTTTGGCCAGTCATTCCTGATAACCTGTGGTTTGATCGGTGTGATGGTTCTGGCGGCCATCGGGGTTCAGGGCGGGAACCTGACAGTGGGCGATTTCGTCATGGTCAATGCCTACATGATCCAGATCACCGTGCCGCTGAACTTTCTGGGGACGGTCTATCGGGAAATCCGGCAGTCATTGGTCGATATGGGCCAGATGTTCGACCTGCTTGAACAGCCCGCCGAAGTCACCGACAAACCCTGTGCGCCGAACCTCAAGGTGAATGGCGGCGAAGTCACGCTGGACGATGTGCATTTCGGCTATGACCCTGAAAGGGAGATCCTCAAAGGTGTTTCGTTGATCGTTCCTGCCGGGCAGACCGTGGCCATCGTGGGGGCAACCGGGTCTGGCAAATCAACCATAGGGCGGCTGCTGTTCCGGTTCTACGATGTGACCAAAGGAGCCTTGAAGATCGACGGACAGGATGTGCGGGATGTGACGCAGACCAGCCTGCACGCGGCCATCGGCGTTGTGCCGCAGGACACGGTATTGTTCAACGACAGCATCCGGTACAACATTGCCTATGGCCGTGACGACGCCACCCCGGAAGAGGTCGAGGCCGCGGCGCGAGCTGCGCAAATTCACGATTTCATCACCTCGCTGCCCGAAGGCTATGACACTATGGTCGGTGAAAGGGGGCTCAAACTGTCAGGCGGTGAAAAACAAAGGGTCGGCATCGCGAGGACTTTGCTCAAGAACCCGCCGATCCTGTTGCTGGACGAGGCGACCTCGGCCCTGGACACCGATACCGAGCAGGACATCAAGGATGCGCTGGCGCGCGCAGGAGAGGGTCGTACGGTTATCACCATTGCCCATCGCCTCAGCACCATTGCCGAAGCTGACCGGATCGTGGTTCTGGAAGCGGGCGAGGTGATCGAACAGGGCACGCATGATCAGTTGCTGGCGCGGTCGGGGCGGTATGCCCAATTGTGGAATCGGCAGCAATCGGACGGGGAAGCGGCCTGAAAACCCAATCATGGGGCGAAACATGGTAGGATACAACAAATCAGGAGGGTGCTTGTGATGATGAAGCGACTGAAATCACGACTATCGTCTATAGTGCTCGCGATTTGTCTGCCCGTCATTGTGGCGGCCGATCCCATCGTGGGTGTCTGGAAGACTGAACCTGACCGCAAGAACCTGATTTCGCACATCAAAATCACGGCTTGTGGGGATAAGTTCTGCGGTCAGATCCTTTCGGCCTATGACGCTTCAGGCAAGGAAGTCCAAACACCGAATATCGGTAAGAAACTGTTTTGGGACGTGGCCGGTGAAGGTGGTGGAAAATACGGCGGCGGCGAATTCTGGGTCCCGTTGATCAACGTGGATGCGGTGCCACAGATGACGTTGCAGGGGGACAAGCTGCTGGTCAAAGGATGTGAACACGCCATTTGCGCACATCAGACGTGGTCCCGGTTGTGATGATGGCCAAATGAAAAAGGACCGGGAATACCGGTCCTTTTCGTTTATTCAGCAGCTTTCAGCGGCGGGCCAGAGGGGCGACCAGACTGATCTGATCGACTGTCCTGTTCTGGTTCTTCGGAACGCGTGTCGTCCTCCCACACGATTTCGGTGGCCTGCACCTGACGGGCAGAGCGCCCAATCGCCATGTCCTGCGCGATCTGGCTGGACCGGCCTGCGGTTACACGGGCCAGAACTCGGCTGAGCCATATCGCATAGGTTGTCACCCAGACCCGCAAGGCCAGAAGCGATGGGGTGACGATCAGCGTCAGAACAGTTGCAATGCCCAGGCCAAAGACCACCGCCGTGGCCAGCTGTTTCCACCACAATGCGGTGGGGCTGTCGATGGAATAGCCGCCATTGATGAAGTCCAGCGACAGGCCGAACATCATCGGTGTAAGACCGGCCATCGTTGTCAGAGTGGTCAGCAGCACCGGGCGGATACGGGATTCCGCGGTGCGGATGATCGCCTCGATCCTCGGCATATAGGCGCTGTATTCCTGATAGGTGTCGATCAGAACGATATTGTTGTTCACCACGATACCGGCCAGGGCCACGATGCCGGTCCCGGTCATGATGATCGAGAAGGGCTGTTCCATCACGATCATGCCGATCAGAACCCCGGTGGTGGACAGAACCACCGCCAGCAGCACCAGGACCGAATTGTAGAACGAGTTGAACTGCGCCAGCAGGATCACGAACATCAGCCCCAGGGCGCCCATGAACGCGTTCACCAGGAAGGCACCGGATTCTTCCTGCTCTTCCTGATCACCGGTCCATTCCCAGCTGATCGCGTTGGCGAACGGGCCGGTTTCCAGCCATTCCGTCAGCACCGCAATTCGCTCGTTCGGGTTGATCAGCGCAAACTGTGCGTCCCCGTCTTCGATTGCGCTGCGCAGCTGGTCGACGCTTTCTGCGCCGGTCAGTTGAACCAGTTCATATGACTTTCCACCCGTATCATTCAGAACGGTGCCGGTCGGTGTGTAGCCTTCCGTCACTTCACGCATGACCGCCAGCCGCACCTGTTTTCCATCGGGGCCTTCGGTCACGACCTTGCTCAACCCCGGTTCGACATCCGCTTTGACGTCGTAGTATCGCTGCTGGTCGACGCGGTTGATCTCGGCCAGCTTGGCCACGGGTTTGCGCGTTACGAAGTTCGACAAGGGCACCAATCCGTCTGGGGTACGGACCTTGAGCGTATCCAGTGTTGACAAAACGCGGTCTTCTTCGGGCAGACGAACGCGAATTTCGATCTCTTCGTCATTGCTGTCCGGGCGCATCTCGCCCAGCAATATGCCGCGCGTGACCAACTGGACCATGGCGCCGACGGTTGCCACGTCGGCCCCGAACCGGCCGGCCTTGGCGACATCCACGTCAATCTGCCAGTCGATGCCGGGCAGGGGCAGGGTGTCTTCGGTCTTGATCAGGCCCGGCGTGGTGTCGAAAACCTCGCGGGCGGTGATCGCTGCCGTGGTCAGGTCCTCCCACCCGTCACCCTTGATGCGCAGATGCACAGGCTTGGCCGAAGCAGGGCCTTGCTCCAATGGCAAAATCTCGACGATGATGCCAGGGATCGTTGCAAGTTGGGCATTCAGCTCATCAATCACGAAGTCGCCATCATATTCGGGCGCCACGAAGTGCCGTTCGAACAGGCCCCACAGGGCCGATTCCGAAACGTTGGGGCGGTCTTCCCAGGGGATGATCTCGAACTGAACCCGGCCCACTGTATCGGCCGGCGCCTGAGCACCACCGTTATTCTGGTTCAGGCCACCTTCGCCCGCAAAGGCAAAGACGTTGATGACCGCAGGGTGAGTTCCGATGATCTCTTCGGCGGCTAGAACCATCGCGTCTTTTTCCGCCAGCGACAGGTTCCCGCGGGCACGCACATATGCGGTGGCCTGTTCAGGTTCGCTTTCCACGAAGAATTCAACCCCGCGGGATTCCTGAGGGAACCAGACGAAGGCCACGAAATACACCGCCGTGAAAACCGTCAGCAGGGAAACGATCGGCATGATCGGATTGCCGACAAGGAACCGAACGACGTGGCCAAAAAACGTGTGTTCGTCCGCCGTATGAACGTGGTCCTCTTCGGCGCGTTCAATTTTGGCCGCGCTCAGGGTAACGGACCCGGCAAACGCCCCGAACAGGAACAGCAGGGCGCCGGCGATCGAGCCACCGGGCAGCAGGTAGTTTGGGTTCAGAACCTGCATCGCACCCAGAAAGATCATGTACAGCGATGGCGGCACCATCAGCACCCGTACCCACCATGGCGTGCGGGCCCGCAACCAGACCGAGGATCGATCGAAGAGGCGGCTCAGCCTACCGGACACACCACCCATGACCGGCAGATAGATCAGCGCCACGATCAGCGACGCCGACAGAACGAAGATCAGCGTGACCGGCAGCATTCCCATGAACTCACCGGGAATACCGGGCCAGAACAACATGGGCAGGAACGCGCAGAGTGTCGTTGCGGTCGAGGACACGATGGGCCAGAACATGCGCTGGGCGGCCTCGACATAGGCGTGCATCGGGCCCACGCCTTCCTTGATGCGTTTGTCGGCATATTCCACCACCACGATGGCACCATCCACCAGCATCCCCACCGCCAGGATGAGGCCGAACATCACGATGTTCGAGATGCTGACACCCATGACCGCCAGAAACGCAAAACACAGCAGGAACGAGGTCGGGATCGCAAAACCGACCAACAGGGCGGCCCGCGTACCCAGCGAGGCAAGAACCACGATCATCACCAGCGCAATCGCGGTCAGAACCGAGCCTTCAAGCTGGCTGACCATCGAGCCGACGATGCGGCTCTGGTCGTTCGATGTGCCCAGGTCAACCGCCGCCTGAAGCTCGGGCGGCCACTTGGTCTTTGCATGTGCAATGGTTTCCTTCACCTGCGCGACGGTGTCGATCAGGTTGTATCCTTTGCGCTTGACCACCTGCAACGCGACGGTCGGTTCACCGTTGAAACGGGCTGTCCCTTCGCGGTCCTCAAAGGTGTAGTTGATCTGCGCCAGTTCCCCCAAGGTGACGACCCGATCCCCGTTGACCTTGATGGGCAGGCCGTAAACATCCTGTGCGGTTTTGAACGACGACGGTATCTTGACCGAGAAGGTGCCCTGCGCGGTTTCAACTTCACCGGCCGCGATCAACTGGTTGTTGTTCCGAACTACGTTGATCAGCTCGTCCGCAGTCACGTTGTAGGCTTCAAGCCGCAGTGGGTCGATCACGACCTCGAGCATCTCGTCGCGATTGCCTGCGATACCGGCTTCGAGAACGGAATCCAGAGCCTCAAGATCGTCCTGTAGATCCTTGGCGACACGGGCCATTGTGCGTTCGGGTACGGCTCCGGTCAGGTTCACAATGACGATGGGAAACTCGGAAAAGTTGATCTCGGTCAGAGAGTACTGCTCGGCACCTTCGGGAAAGTCCGCCTGAGCTGTGTTCATCGCGTCACGCACATCGGCCATGATCGCGGTCTTGTCCCAACCGAAGTCAAACTCCAGCGCGACCCCCGCATAGTTTTCGGCAGCGGTCGATGTCATTTCCTTGAGCCCGTCGAGATCCGCCAATTCGGTCTCCATCGGCTTGATCAGCAGGTTTTCGGAATCCTCTGCGGAAATCCCGGGAAACTGCACTGATACAAACAGGGCAGGGATTTCGATATCCGGCTCGCCTTCTTTCGGAAGCGAGACATAGGCAAATCCGCCGATAACCAGCGAGATGGCGATAAATGCCAGAACCATTCGGGCCCGATTAGCGGCCCATGCGACAACACCGGTCATTGTGATGCTTCCCGATAGGTCGGCGCAACGGTCACACCGCGTGTCACGAACTCTTGTCCGACAATGATTATGTCGGCTGTTTCGGGCAGTCCGTCGACCCAGACACCCTCTGCCGTGTCACGCAGAATGCGGACAGGCACGAAATCCACCACATTGCCGGAGCCGACCGTACGCACACCCAATTGACCCTCGTTGCTCAGGGTCAGGGCGGATTGCGGCAGCAGATGCGCCTTTGTGCCTTCGGCTGCGATACGGATGGTTGCGGTCTGACCGTCGCGAATGGTCAGATCCGGGTTCGGAACCGTGATTTCAACTTCGAACGTGCGCGTTGTTTCATCTGCGGATCGGCTGAGGAACGTGACGCGGCCGCCAAGCTGCCGACCGGTGACCAGCGTTGCCGATGCCTCGGACCCCACCTGAACTCGGTTAACTTCGGTTTCCGGCACGAACCCGACCAGTTTGATCGGATCAAGCTGAATAACGGTTGCGCACAGCGATCCGGGCTGCATCAGGCTGCCCAGCTCTGCGGTGTCACTTTCCAACAGGCCCTTGAACGGGGCCTTTATGGTCAGGCGTCCAACCTCTCGCTGCGCGGCTTCGACGGCGGCTGCGGCTGCTTCGATTCCGGCTCGGGTCGCCTCCAGCTCGGCTTCGGCGGATTTTACACCTGCTTTGGCCGTGCTCATCGTAGCCTCGCTGGAAATCCGGCGGGTTTCCGAAGCAAACCCGGTTTCCGCCAGCTTGCGCGAAGCCGTCAGGTTGATTTCGGCCTCGGCCACACGGGCATGCGCCTCTTGCAAGCGGGCTTCAGCCTCGGGAATGCGGCTTTCGGCTTCGAGTTTGCCGGCCAAAGCCTCGGCCAGTTGCGCCGGACGCGTGCCGGGGTCGAGTTCACACAGAACATCCCCGGCCTCGACAAACGCACCTTTGCGCTTGGGTTCCGAAATGACCGTGGATGTGGTTTCAGACAGAACTTCGACCTGCCGGTTCGCCTTGGTTTGTCCACGCAGCAGAACCGCACTGTCAATTTCGCGCGCCTGCGAGCGCAGGGCGACTACGCCAACGGCATCAATATCGGTCTCGTCGGATTCGACGGCTTCGGTCTGCACCGCTTCTTCTGCTTCCCCGCGCCCGGCGAAAGCAAACAAAGAGTCGCGCTCAAAAACAAGAAAATACAACGCAACAATAACCAGAAGGGCGTTGATGAAAGAAATCAAACGCATTCAGTGTTTCTCCTAGAATTCGGTGCCAGCAAAAGTCGGCCGTCTCGCTATGAAATGGGGCGTCGGCTGTGTAATTTCTACACTAAACTGAATAGTTCGGTTTAGTTTTTTTCGCAAGAGAGAAGCCAAGCGGTGAAAATGCGCAAAATCGGACCCTTGGCTTGGCGTTGGTGCCGGGGTATGACATGGCGCACTTATGCAAGACACACAGCCCAGGGGGCAGGAATGAGCGACACCGACAGTTTCATTGATGAGGTCACGGAAGAGGTACGCCGTGACCGGATGTATCTGCTGCTGCGCCGCTGGGGCTGGGTTGGCGTGGCGGCGGTCGTGCTGATTGTCGGCGGGGCGGCGTTCAATGAATACCGCAAATCCCGCGATACGGCGCAGGCGCAGGATCTGGGTGACTCGATTCTGGCGGCTCTGTCGGAAAACGATTCTGATGCACGGGCAGCCGGTTTGCGGGATACCGAGGCGCAGTCGCCGGGCGGGAATGCTGTTGTGAACATGCTGCTGTCTGCGTCTCAGCTTGAAGCAGGATCGCGCGAAGAGGCGGTCAACAGTCTGAACGCGGTTGCCGTGCAGGGGGATTTGCCCGAAATCTATCGTGCGATCGCAAGCTTCAAGGCGCTGTTGTTGCAAAGCGACACCTTGCCCGCCGCCGACCGTCGACAACAGTTCGAAGCGCTGGCTGCACCGGGTGCGCCCCTTCGACTGCTGGCTGAAGAACAACTGGCCCTGATCGACGTGTCCGAGGGCAATATCGATGCAGCGCTGGACCGCTTGCAGGCGCTGCGTCAGGACGCCGACGTCGGCATTGATCTGCAACAGCGTGCGGCCCAGCTGATAGTCGCGTTGGGCGGCGAACCCGAGCCATTGGTGGCGCAACAGGGCTGACCAGGCGGGACAAAAGACTTAATGACAGGCGAGTTCGGAACACCATGGTAACAAGACTAATTTCCCGCGCGGGATTGCCGGTTGCGGCACTGGCTTTGACCGCATTGACTGCCTGTGAACCCCCTGAAGCGATCTTGCCCGGAGAACGTGAAGACATCCGTCCGGCGTCTGATCTGGAAACAGTGGAAAAGAGCGGCTCTCAGCCCATCAGCCTGCCAGCTCAAAAGGCGAATGCCAGCTGGCCACAAAGCCCGGGGACGGCTGCTTACCGAACCACGAACGCGGCACTGCGTGCAACGCCACAGCGGATCTGGTCCGTGTCGATCGGGCAGGGCGACTCGCGCAAGCAACGTATCACCGCCGAACCGGTGGTCGCGGGCGGGTTGATCTTTACGCTGGATGCGGGGGCGACCGTTTCAGCGGTTACGCCGCAGGGCCAGTTGGCCTGGGATACCGATCTGGTTCCGCCAAGCGATGGCGATGCAGACGCCACGGGTGGCGGCATGGCGTATTCAAACGGCGTTCTCTACGTCTCGTCCGGGTTCGGGCGACTGACCGCATTGGATGCAAAAACGGGTGCCGTGCGGTGGCAGAAGCGATTGGATGCAACCGGAAGCGGCTCTCCGATGGTCAATGACGGGTTGTTGTACCTGGTTGCGGGGGACGAAACCGGGTGGACCATCAACACCAAGGATGGGCGTATCGCCTGGCAAATCGAAGGCACGCCCAGCGTCGGTAACGTTCTGGGTGCACCGGCACCGGTGATTGCCTCGGACCTGGCTGTGTTTGCATTCGGGTCCGGCGATGTTGCGGCCACCTTCCGCCGTGGGGGCATCCGTCGCTGGAATGCCTCGGTCGCTGGCGGGCGGCGGGGACGGGCCGCCGCGCAGATCGTTGACGTGACCGGCAGTCCGATGGTTGTCGGAAACACAATCTATATCGGCAACCATTCTGGCCGGACCGTCGCCTTTGACGCCGCCACCGGTGAACGTCGCTGGACCGCCGATGAAGGTGCGGTCGACACTGTCTGGCCCGCAGGCAACAGTATCTTCCTGATCAGTGACCGCAGTCAGCTGGTGCGCTTGAATGCGGCCGATGGCTCGGTCATCTGGGCGCAGGATCTGCCAAGCTTTGTCAAGGACAAGCGAGGCCGCCGCGGACCGATCTTTGCGCATTACGGTCCGATCCTGGCCGGGGGCCGTCTTGTGATTGCGTCCAATGACGGGTATCTGCGCTTCTTCAATCCGGTTAACGGAGCACTGGTTCACCAGATCGAAGTTCCCGGAGGTGCTACTACGGCACCGGTTGTTGCCGGGCAAACGCTGTATGTCGTTTCCTCCAAGGGGGATCTACACGCTTTCCGTTGACGGCAAGATGCGCTAAAGGGCGCTTCTTGAGTCTTGAAAGTTGAGTATCATGTCGCTGACCCTCGCCATCGTGGGGCGCCCGAATGTGGGCAAATCCACCCTGTTCAACCGCCTTGTGGGCAAACGTCTGGCCCTGGTCGACGACCAGCCCGGCGTGACGCGTGACCTGCGCGAAGGCGAAGGGCGTCTGGGCGATCTGCGCTTTACAGTGATTGATACGGCGGGTCTTGAGGATGCGACGGATGACAGCCTTCAGGGGCGGATGCGCCGTCTGACGGAACGTGCCGTGGACATGGCTGATGTCTGCCTGTTCATGATCGACGCACGCGTGGGTGTGACACCTACGGATGAAATGTTCGCAGAGATCCTGCGCAAACGGTCCAAGCACGTGATCCTTGCGGCCAACAAGGCCGAAGGCAATGCCGCGGATGCGGGTGTTCTGGAAGCTTACAATCTTGGTCTGGGTGAACCGGTCCGCTTGTCGGGCGAACACGGTGAAGGGATGACGGACCTGTATGCGCAGCTGATGCCTCTGGCGGATGCGGCAGAGGAAAAACAGGTCGAGGAGGCCCCGCAAACGGACATTGAACTGGACGAAGACGGTGAGGGCGAGACGCCACTGATTACCTCGGCCAAGCCCTTGCAGGTTGCGGTGGTGGGGCGTCCGAATGCTGGAAAATCCACCTTGATCAACAAGATCATTGGCGAAGACCGTCTGTTGACGGGGCCAGAGGCTGGGATCACGCGTGACGCAATCAGCTTGCGAATCGACTGGGCTGACCCGGACGGCCAAACCACGCCGATGCGGATTTTTGACACCGCAGGGATGCGCAAGAAGGCAAAAGTACAGGAAAAGCTGGAAAAGCTTTCCGTGTCGGACGGTCTGCGCGCAGTAAAATTTGCCGAGGTCGTCGTTGTGTTGCTGGACGCCGCGATCCCGTTTGAACAGCAAGACCTGCGGATTGCCGATTTGGCCGAGCGCGAAGGCCGGGCCGTTGTCGTCGCCGTCAACAAATGGGACATCGAAGACAACAAACAGGAAAAGCTGCGCGAGTTGAAAGAGTCGTTTGACCGGCTGCTGCCGCAACTTCGCGGCGCGCCGCTGATCACGGTTTCCGCCAAGACGGGCCGGGGTTTGGAGCGTTTGCGCGACGCGATCCTGCGCGCCCATGACGTCTGGAACCGCCGGGTGCCGACTGCCGCTCTGAACCGCTGGTTGACGGCCATGCTGGAGCAACACCCGCCGCCAGCCCCACAGGGACGCCGGATCAAACTGCGCTACATGACGCAGGCCAAGACCCGACCCCCGGGGTTCGTGGTGATGTGTTCGCATCCCGACAAAATGCCTGAAAGCTATACCCGTTACTTGGTGAACGGTTTACGGCAGGATTTCGACATGCCCGGAACACCGATCCGCCTGACACTGCGCGGGCAGGGGGACAAGAACCCCTACAAGGGTCGGCGCAAGAAAAACGCGGGCGCATTGGCCAAGCATCTGAAGGGGCGCGGGTAAGCTGCGCACCAGACTCAGGGCTTTGATGGCACAGGCAGGTTGACTTAATCGTGCCCAAGGACGAATGCGCGGTTCGCTTCTGCGGCATTGGCGATACCCTCTGACGTCCCATTGCCCTGTTCAATGGCCGTTGCCAGTTCGGTCGCGGCTGAGCCGGTCGTAAAGATCGATGCAATTCGCGTCCGACCTCCGAAAAGACCTTTGGAAGCGTCGGCATTGTCATAGGTCAGGTCAAATGTCGAAACCAAACTGACCGCCTCATCATTGGGTCGTTTGTTTTGATTGCGCGATATGGGCGGAACCAGCGTTGTCACGCGGCGCTGTACACCTGCATTGACTTCGACCGGCGGCGCCTTGGCAGGATCAGAGCGCAAGGCGATGGTCACGCCGCTGCGTTCCCCATAGACCAAACTGCGGTCCTGAATCGAGGTGCAGCCGGCGACCGCACAGCTCGTGCACGACTGCATTGCCAGTCACGATGGCGACAGAGGACGAGGTGCCGAAACCGTTATATATGCATCCCGCAAGCGAGACGCAGATCGATGGCGCAAACGGCATTATTATTCTTGAAAAAATCAATCAATGGACCTGAAAATTAGGGTTGTTATTCTGATCGGGAGCTTCCGCGCGTCAACTCAAGGGGAGGTTTTTGAATACTGCTGAAGCGTTCCGCGACATTGTGGGGCTGTTTTCCCGGGCGCTTCCCACTTGCCATGGCGCGTTATTCGGCGCTGGTGATCGTCACGCAAGCGCGTAACTGCGTCAATATTCAGCGTTTTCGCTCTGGGGGCGTGACAGCCCTTGTTCAGCGCGCTAGCATTCACGTGTGTGCATCTGTCAGCGCATGCATTGTTTTCACGCGGTCAATCCGCGCCTGGATTTTGAACAGATTATAACAGGGCCATCGTGGGGAGCGGACTGGATGGATCTGAGGGAATACACAAGATACTATGCAGTTC
This sequence comes from Ruegeria sp. BHSA118, assembly GCF_059613405.1. NCBI lineage: Bacteria > Pseudomonadati > Pseudomonadota > Alphaproteobacteria > Rhodobacterales > Roseobacteraceae > Ruegeria > Ruegeria sp. BHSA118. The sequence goes on along the minus strand of NZ_JBXWSM010000002.1, from coordinate 21,706 downwards.
AGGACAACAGATTGGCTGCACTGAGCTATTTCGGCACGTTTGCGGTGTATTTTGCATCGCTGTCTCTGGCGATCGTATTCGTGGATCGCTGGTACATCATGATCCCGGCCGGGATCGTCTTCGCCTTTTCGGCAGTGCGCCTTTATGTGCTGCAACATGATTGCGGGCACCATTCGCTGTTTGAAACGCGAACGCAGAACGAATGGGCCGGGCATGGTCTTTCGCCATTCACCTTTGCACCGTTCGAGGTGATGAAACAGAACCACAATCTGCACCACGCGGGGATCGGAAACCTCGAACATCGTGAGACCGGCGAAATTCACACGATGACATTGCGGGAATGGCAGGACGCGGACTGGAAAACCCGTTTGTTTTACAGGTTGTATCGAAACCCTTTCATCCTTGTGCCGGTCGGTGCGCTGTTCACATATTTCATTCGCTATCGCTGGCCCAAGAACACTGTTCGTTTCGGTGTCACAGGCGTCTTGCTGCACAATGCATCGATCATCGTATTTTTGGGCCTGTTGTACCTGGTGGCGGGCATGACCGGTATTCTGGTCTGGCTGGTGTTTTCTTTTCTGGGTGGAATGCTGGGTGTGTTTCTCGTGTATCTGCAACACAATTTTGAAGATACCTATTGGGATCGCCGCCCTGACCTGAACCCGCAGACCGCAGCGTTGCATGGATCTTCCGCACTGGATTTCGGATGGTGGTTCGATACCGCCGTCGCCTGTATCACGTTACATGACATCCACCATTACAACGCGCGTATCCCATCGTACCGGTTGCGGGCCTGCCACTATAATCTGCCGCCTGAATTCACGCCTCGTCGGATCAAATTCCCCGAGGCTGTAGCGGCTTTGAACCTCAAGCTTTGGGATGAGGATGCCAAACGCCTCGTGCCGTTCCCGAAAAATGACCGAACCGCTGGGCTGGCGCATAGCTGATCCGTTGGTTCCGAGAAGGCAAGTGCTGAACTTGCGGATATGCATATCCAGTGTATATGCGATGAGGCAGGGCGATGGAGAAAGGACCTTTGAATGACTGTAGTGACCGACGTTAAAGGTGTGGGAGAGGCGCTGAAAAAAGCCCTTGCTGCCAACGGCTTTAAGACCGCGGAAGCGATAGCGAAGGCGTCACCCGCAGATCTGGTCAAGGTTCCTCGGGTCGGTGAGAGCCGCGCCGCCCTATTGATCGAAGCCGCAAAAGCGGCAATAGCCGCAACACCCGCCGCCGGGAAGCCTGGGGCACGCAAGGCGCCGGCCCGAAAGCCAGCGGCCCGGAAACCGGCAGCCGCAAAACCAGTCGCCCGAAAGCCGGCGACACGAAAAGCCGCCCCGCGTAAGACCGTGGCCGCTGTAGCGGCAGAAAAACGGGCGGAAGAAGCCGCACGCAAGGCGGCAGAAGAACAAGCGGCAGCTGAAAAAGCCGAAGCCGCAGCCAAGAAAAAGGCCAAGGCCAAGGCGAAAGCTGAAAAAGCCGCCAAGAAACGCCAAGAAATGGAAGCCGCGTTTTCCAAGGCCAAGGATAAGGTGAAGGCAAAGTCCAAGAAGGACAAAAAACCGAAGACGGACGACAAGAAAAAAGACGCCAAGAAGGGCAAAAAAGACGCCAAGAAGGCCGAGAAAAAAAGTGACAAGAAGAAAGATCGCAAGAAGGACAAGAAAAAGGCGAAGAAATAGATTCCTTCGCCCCGTCTTTCACTGTGAACCGGCGCCTTGTGGTGCCGGTTTCGTTTTTCAGGCCAGTGTGCCGTCCAGTTGCAGGGTCAGTTTGCCGCCCAGATAGGGGCTCAGGACTTCGGGCAGGGTCACGGTGCCGTCCGCGTTCTGGCCATTTTCCAACACGGCAATCAGGCAACGCCCGACAGCCAAACCCGACCCGTTCAGCGTATGGACGTATTCCGGCTTGCCGCCACCTTCGGGGCGGAACCTTGCGTTCATGCGGCGGGCCTGGAAATCACCGCATGTCGAGACCGAGCTGATTTCTCGATAGGTGTCCTGACCAGGCAGCCATGCTTCGATATCATAGGTACGGCGCGCGCCAAATCCCATGTCACCGGTACACAGGATGACAGTGCGGTAAGGAATGCCCAGCTTTTCCAGAATGCCCTCGGCGCAGCGCAGCATGCGCTTTTGTTCGTCATCCGATTTGTCCGGATGCGTGACCGAGACCATCTCGACCTTTTCGAACTGGTGCTGACGCAGCATCCCGCGCGTGTCCTTGCCCGCGCTGCCAGCTTCCGAACGGAAGCATAGCGAGTGTGCGGTATAGCGGCGGGGCAGATAGCTTTCCTCGATCATCGTGTCGTTGACGATGTTGGTCAGCGACACCTCGGACGTCGGGATCAACCACCAGCCTTCGCGGGTCTGATAGCTGTCTTCGCCGAATTTCGGCAATTGGCCCGTGCCTTGCATCATCTCGGACAGAACCAGAACCGGGCCGTTCACCTCGGTCAGCCCGTTTTCGGTGATATGCGTATCCAGCATGAACTGCGCCAAAGCGCGATGAATACGGGCGACGCCCCCGGACAGCAGCACGAAACGCGAACCCGAGAGTTTGGCCGCGGTTTCGAAATCCATGCCTTGCTGAACGGCTTCGATTTCGAAATGCTCTTTCGGCGCAAAATCCAACGCACGTGGAGTGCCCCAGCGGCTGACCTCAACGTTGTCGTCTTCGTCAGCACCTTCGGGCACGTCTTCGGCCGGCAGGTTCGCGATGCGGATCAACTGATCGGTCAGCAGCGCATCCAGATCCTTGGCCTCGGTCTGCATCCGGGCGATTTCGGCCTTTTTCTCGGCGACCAGCGCGCGCAGGCGTTCGAATTCAGCCTCGTCGCCTCGACCTTTTGCCGCACCGACTTCCTTGGACGCTTTGTTCTGTTCGGCTTGCGCCGTTTCGGCCGCCAGAATCTTGGCGCGGCGGCTTTCGTCCAGCCTGAGCAAATCTGACGACACCGGCGCGTCCCCACGGCGCGCTAAAGCGGCGTCGAAAGCGGCAGGGTTTTCGCGAATGGCGCGGATGTCGTGCATGTCTCAGATCCTTGAATGCGTGAATCACTGAAACCGCTTATGCACCATCTGTCGGGCGGGGTGTAGCACCGGTTACGACTTATCGGCCTCGGCGTGGATTTCATGCGCCAGATGCCCATCCCATTCCTCTGCCGGGATTTTTGGTTCTGGCGGATCAGCCATGTAAGAGGGCGTCATGATCTGCACTTTGTTCTCGTTGAAAACGGCGACAATGTTGCGATGCAGGTCCGAGCGGATTTTCGGGATGATGCTGCCGCGGGTCGTATAGCCGTTGATCTGATAATTGATGGCGTAATCGGCCAGCGCCGTCCACAGCACGAAAGGTTCAGGTTTGGCCTTGATCCCCTTGGTGCGTTTGGCCGCCTCGATCAACATTGCTTCGACCTTTTCGGGCGGTTCTTCATATCCGATGCCAACCGTCGTGTGCAGGAGCAAACCGCTGCCATCGGTTTTCTTCGAAAAATTCACGACGTCCGAATTCATCAATTGGGCGTTCGGGATCGAAATCAGCTCGTTCTTGATGGATTTCAGATGCGTCTCCATCAGTTTGATCTGAACCACGTCGCCGATATGATCGCCGATCTGAATGCGGTCGCCGATTGACGTGGAACGGCGATAGATCACGAACAGCCCCGCCAGCATGTTGGACACGACCGAGTTGGCCCCCAGCGACAGCATGGCGCCGACCAGAATGGTCAGACCCTGGAAGGCGGCTGAATCCGAACCGGGAATATAGGGAACGGCAAAGACGAGCGCGATCAGAATCACGACAACCCGAGCGATGTTGAATGTCGGATTGACCCAGTGTTTTTCAAAATCGCCCATTTCGAACGAACCGGCTTCGACCGCGTCGAAGAACACGCGCATGCCCTTGATTATGTACAACGTGACCCATGCGATCAGGCTGAGCATAATCAGGTTTGGGATATAGCTGAGTATTCCCTTGAATATCAGCAGTACCGGTTCTGTCAGATAGGTCAGCAGCAACTGCGCGAAATAGCGTGTTTCCGCAAAGGCCAGCAGAACGAAGGACAGGTAGTAGTAGAAGCCGAGAAAGAAGATGACCAACAGGGCAAAATTCAGCCCGTATCGGATCAGGGCGGCGATTGCTTCGGCCTGAACGCTTTTGGCCGTCGCCGTTTCGACATCCTTCAAATAACGCTTTACCAGTTTCAGAGTGCGCCGCCTGATCCGCCGGTGCAGCCAAAGGATAACCAGCACGAAGACGACAAAGCCAAAGGTCCATCCGGCGGCCTCAATCGCTCCGGATACCCGTGCCTGCTCTGAGCGGTTGGAGCGGTAGGCCAGTATGGCCTCTTCGATGGCCTGACCATGCAGAAAACCGAGAACGTCCAGCTCCATCTGGTCCAGTTCGGCGTCTGCAAGCGTCACGATCGATATGATTTCACCGTCGGCGCGAATGCGTATGCCCAGGTCGGTCTCTTCAAAGGTGATGTCGACCGTGGGGCTTTCCGAGGCTTCGGCCACTTCAATGATCTTGTTCTGCACGCTTTCGGCACGTTCCGGCGCGGGCAGGGCGCTGGAGCCGCGCAGGAAGAACAACATGTCGCCGTCCACGATCACGGGTGCCTTGAAACTTTCGGTTTCTTCCGCGTCGGGTTCGGTGGCGTCAGCAGGCAATTCCTGGGCCTTCACCGGTGCGGCCAGACACAGGAGCAAACTCAGCAGGGACAGCAAAAGCGTCAACGATTGGAATGGTTTGTATTGAGTTCTCATTGCGCCCCCTGACGTTCGACTATAGCCAAATTGAGATTTCTGCATAGGACATATCTGCAACGATTGACGGGTTCGTGTGGCACCTTTGTCAGGTTGCGGCCGATCACATGACCACCTTTGCTTGCAAACGCGCATTTCAAAGCATAGGTTCCGGCAAAATCTGCGGAACGGTGCCGCAAGATCTGAATAAAGGAATATCCCATGGAAGGTGGCGCAATCGCCCAGTTTCTCCCGCTGATCCTGATCTTCGCGATCATGTATTTCCTGCTGATCCGTCCGCAGCAGAAGAAAATGAAGGAACATCAGGCCATGGTCGAGGCCGTGCGTCGGGGGGATCAGGTTGTCACCCAGGGCGGGCTGATCGGCAAAGTGTCGAAGGTCAAGGAAGGCGACAACGAGATCGAAGTCGAGATCGCCGAAGGTGTCAAAGTGCGTGTGGTCAAATCAACCATCGCCCAGGTTCTGAACAAAACCGAACCCGCGAAATAAAATCACCTTACAAATCCTTGAAAAGGCAGGGTAATGCTGCACATTGATACCTGGAAGCGGGTTCTGATCTGGCTGGTCTGCGTGACTGGCCTGATCATGGCCCTGCCAAATGCGTTTTATACACGGGTTGAGCAATCAAACGACGCCAAAGCCGCGATCGAGCTGGGCGTGGACACGCCCGAGTTGCAGGCCGAGGCGGGGCAATGGCCGAACTGGCTGCCCTCGTCACTGGTCAATCTGGGCCTGGACCTGCGCGGCGGTGCACATCTGCTGGCCGAAGTTCAGGTGCAGGACGTCTACGAATCCCGGATGGAGGCGATGTGGCCGGAAATCCGTGACGCCCTGCGGGATGAGCGTTCGACCGTCGGGACAATCCGCCGTCAGGAATCGGCCCCCGATGAGATTCGCCTGCGCATCAGCCAGCCTGAGGGCATGGCGCGGGCACTGGAGGTCGTGCGCGGTCTTGCCCGTCAGGTGCAGACCCTGACCGGTGTCGGGGCCACGGATATCGAGGCACGTGCCGAAGGTGACACGATTGTTGTTCAGTTGTCCGAGGCAGAAAAACTGGCCTCAGACGACCGCACAGTGCGTCAATCGTTGGAAATCGTCCGCCGCCGGATCGACGAAGTGGGCACCCGAGAGCCGACAATTCAGCGTCAGGGTGCCGATCGTATTCTGATTCAGGTGCCTGGCATCGGCAGCGCGGGCGAGTTGAAAGAGATCATCGGGACGACGGCGCAACTGACCTTTAACCCGGTTGCCGGACGCGGCACCGATCCGGATGCCGTTGCAGGCATCGGCGAAGAAATCGTGCCGTCAATTGACGAAAGCGGTGTTTACTACACCATTGAGTCCGCTCCTGTCGTTACCGGAGAGGAACTGGTCGATGCGCAGCCCGCATTCGACCAAAACGGTCGCCCCGCGGTCAACTTCCGGTTCAACACGTCTGGTGCGCGCAAATTCGGGGATTACACCCGCGACAATATCGGAGCCCCCTTTGCCATCGTTCTGGACGACGAAGTAATTTCGGCCCCCGTGATCCAAAGTCATATTCCGGGCGGCTCGGGCATCATCACCGGCAACTTTACGGTTGAGGAAAGCACCAATCTGGCCGTCCTGCTGCGAGCGGGCGCACTGCCTGCCGGTTTGGAATTCCTCGAAGAACGTACCATCGGACCCGAGTTAGGGCAGGACAGTATCGACGCGGGCAAAGTCGCCACCATCGTGGCCTTTGTCGCGGTGCTGGTTTTCATGGCGCTCAGCTATGGTCTGTTCGGGATCTTCGCCAACATCGCGCTGATCATCAATGTGGGCCTGTTGTTCGGTCTGCTGTCCATGATCGGGGCAACCCTGACCCTGCCGGGTATCGCGGGGATCGTGTTGACAGTTGGTATGGCGGTGGACGCCAACGTGCTGATCTTTGAACGTATCCGCGAGGAATTGAAATCCGCCAAAGGTCCGGCCCGGGCTATCGAGCTGGGCTATGAAAAGGCGCTGTCGGCCATTCTGGATGCGAACGTGACCACCTTCATCACCGCCGTGATCCTGTTTGCCATGGGCAGTGGACCAGTGCGCGGCTTTGCAATCACTCTGGGCCTCGGCATTCTGACCTCGGTCTTCACCGCGATCTTCGTGACGCGCCTGATGGTCGTGATGTGGTTCGAACGCCGCCGTCCGAAAACGATCGAGGTTTGACATGAGACTGAAACTCGTACCCCAGAACACCTCGTTCGATTTCTTCAAACTCTGGAAGGTCTGGCTGGGCATCTCCGGCCTGATGATGGTGGTTGCCTTCACCTCGTTCATGCTGCAAGGGCTGAATTTCGGCATCGACTTCCGGGGCGGCACCACGATCCGGACGCAAAGCGCGGTCGAGATCGATGTGGGCACATACCGGGATGCCATCGCCCCTCTGGAACTGGGCGACGTGACCATCACCGAGATTTTCGATCCAACCTTTGGACCTGACGAAAACGTTGCGATGATCCGCATTCAGGCGCAAGAAGATGCCGAGGCTGTGGAAGCTGCGACAATCACAGCCGTAGAGGACGCGTTGCAGCAAGTTGTTCCGGATATGCAGTTCGTGTCCGTGGAATCCGTTGGCCCCAAGGTCTCGGGCGAGCTGATCCAGACCGCCGTCATCGCGGTGGCTTTGGCGATTGGCGCGGTGCTTGTCTATATCTGGCTTCGGTTTGAATGGCAGTTTGCGCTGGGCGCTGTGGCGGCACTGGTTCACGATGTGATCCTGACCATCGGCATCTTCTCGGAACTGCAAATCCGTTTTGATCTGGCCATTATCGCGGCCCTTCTGACCATCGTCGGCTATTCGCTGAACGATACCGTGGTCGTCTTCGACCGGGTGCGTGAAAATCTGCGGAAATACAAAAAGAAAGACCTCAAAGAGGTGCTGAACATTTCGATCAACGAGACGCTCAGCCGGACGGTGATGACCTCGGTCACCACGTTGCTGGCGTTGATCTCACTTTATGTTCTGGGTGGCGATGTGATCCGCGGCTTCGTGTTTGCGATGATCTGGGGCGTGATCGTGGGCACCTATTCATCGGTCTTCGTGGCCTCGACCATCCTGTTGTGGCTGGGGGTCAAGCGCGACTGGTCCAAGCCGTCGAACACGGCGGGCAACCAGTTTGCAAATATCGATGCCTGAGGCGTTGCAACAGGCCTTGTCCCTGCCGGGGCTGGGTTGGTTGGTTCTTACCATCGGAGCCGCGGGACTTGTCCGCGGCTTCACTGGTTTTGGCACGGCGATGATCTTTGTTCCGGTGGCCACTCAATTCCTGCCGATTGCCGATGTCGTCTTTCTGATGGCGGCCACCGGGATCGTATCGACCTTTGCGCTGGCGCCGCAGGCATGGCGCGAATGCGACAGGACCGAAATCAGCACTTTGGGCATCGCAGCCGCTTTAACCGTGCCGCTTGGCCTTTGGGTTATGGCACAGGCCGACACGGTCGTTCTGCGCTGGATTGCCTGCGGTATCACCGGCGTGACCCTGTTGGCGATCGTCACTGGCTGGCGCTGGCAGGGGCGGCTGGGTGTGCCCGGACGGCTTGCAATCGGAGGCAGCGCAGGCGTGATCGGCGGCATGACCGGGCTGACCGGCCCGGTCGTTATCGTATTCTATCTGGCCAGCTCTTCAGATGTGCGCAAGATTCGCGCCAACACGATCATCTTCCTGGCTTTGCTGGATGTGGCCATAGTCTTCAGCATCCTGATCGGAGGCGCCGCGGATCTGTCGATCCTTTGGATTGTTCTGCTGCTGGGTGTGCCCTATCTGACCACCACACTGATCGGCAAGGCTCTGTTCGATCCAAAGCTCGAACGGATCTATCGCGCTGCGGCTTATTCGGTCATTCTGATTGCAGTCGTGTCCGGTTTGCCGATCCTGGATTGAAGGAGGGAAGAAATGCGCCTGAACCAGGTTACGTTTTCAGATGCCAAACCGGTTGATGGCTACGGCCCCGGTTTTTTTCGCATTGGCGGTGATGTGTTCGAAGGCGCCGTTCTGACCGGTCCCGCAGGCCCTGCCACCTGGGGCGGCTATGAAGACGCGCAGCCACTTCTGGAACTGGCTGATGAAATTGACGTTCTGCTTGTCGGCACAGGCAAAGACATGGCCCACATTCCCCAATCCTTGCGCACCCGGCTGGAAAGTGCCGGTGTCGGCGTCGAAATCATGAATTCTCCGGCTGCGTGCCGCACCTACAATGTCTTGCTCTCTGAAGGTCGCCGAATAGCGCTTGCCTTGATCCCGGTCTGACGGGATCCCTTCATCTGGCTAAAAATATCCCGGGGTGCATGAGGGGCTGGCCCCTCACTCGGACCTCTCTGCACAGAGCTCCCACAACCGAACTGCGGCAAATCCCACCTTTTGCCTCTGATGACATTCCGATAAGCGGGTCTCATGACTCTGATAGTAACCGACCTTTCGATCACCCGTGGTGGCATTCCCGTCCTGGAGCATCTCAGCTTTCAGCTGCCTCCGGGCAAGGCGCTGATTCTGCGTGGGCCGAACGGGATCGGCAAAACGACCCTTCTGCGCACATTGGCTGGGTTGCAGCCGCCGCTGAAGGGTCAGATCCAGGGCGCGGAAGACCAGATTGCATATGCGTCCCATTCGGACGGGCTGAAACCGACGCTGACTGTATCCGAGAACCTGACGTTCTGGGCTTCTGTCTTTGGCACCAACGGCATCCAGGCTGCGCTGGACGCGTTCCAGCTGAACGAGCTGGCGGAACGTCATGCAGGGAATCTGTCGGCAGGCCAGAAACGGCGGTTGGGGCTGGCGCGAATGCTGGTCACAGGGCGGCCGATCTGGATGCTGGATGAACCGACCGTCTCGCTGGACAGAAATGCGGTGCAAATGTTTGCTGATGCAGTCCGCGCGCATCTGGGGCAGGGCGGGTCAGCCCTGATCGCGACTCATATCGACCTTGGCCTGGATGGTGAGGTTCTGGACGTCGGCCCGAACAAGGCCAAACCCAAACCGATTGACGATTTCGACGGAGGCTTCCTGTGATCGCCCTTCTGCTGCGCGACCTGAAACTGGCCTTCCGTGCCGGCGGCGGGTTTGGTTTGGGATTGGCCTTTTTCCTGATCGTGACCGTGATGGTGCCGTTTGCAGTGGGGCCACAATCGTCACTGCTGTCCACCATCGCGCCCGGTGTGCTCTGGCTGGGGGCGTTGCTGGCCTGCCTGCTGTCTCTTGACCGGCTTCTGGCGCTGGACTGGGAAGACGGATCGCTGGACCTGCTGGCCACGGCGCCGCTGCCGCTGGAATCAGTCGTGACCATCAAGGCGTTGGCCCACTGGCTGACCACAGGCCTGCCGTTGGTTCTGGCCGCACCTTTTCTGGGGGTCTTGCTGAACCTGCCTGCGCAGGGGTTCTTCTGGCTTGTCATCTCGCTACTGATCGGCACCCCGGCCATGAGCGTGATTGGAACGTTCGGCGCTGCCCTGACCGTCGGCCTCAAGCGCGGCGGGTTGCTGTTGTCGCTCTTGGTGCTGCCGCTTTACGTCCCCACCCTGATTTTCGGGGCGGAGGTCGCCCGACGTGGGGCAACGGGGATGGACGTGCAGACGCCTTTGTTGATGCTGGCGGGGATCACGGCGGCCACCATCGCATTGTTGCCCTTTGCCAGCGCGGCTGTGTTACGTATCAATCTGCGGTGAACCGTCCCAACTTTGACTGATGTCAATTGAGAATACCCCCAACTCGGACTAGATAGGGCCCATGTCGATAGCAGCCAAAGCCAATGCCCTCTGGGAATACGCCAACCCGCGCAAGTTTCTTGCGACCAGTGAACGTGTCCTGCCGTTTTTCTGGGTCGTCTCGATCTTCTGCATCGTCGTCGGGCTGGTCTGGGGGTTCTTCTTCACGCCGGACGACTACAAACAAGGGTCGACGGTCAAGATCATCTATCTGCACGTCCCGGCGGCGCTGATGGCGATCAATTGCTGGCTGATGATGTTGGCAACTTCTCTGGTCTGGCTGGTGCGGCGTCATCATGTCAGCGCGCTGGCGGCACGGGCGGCTGCGCCGATCGGGATCGTGATGACCCTTATTGCGTTGCTGACCGGGGCCATCTGGGGGCAGCCCATGTGGGGCACCTGGTGGGCGTGGGATCCGCGTCTGACGTCGTTTCTGATCCTGTTCCTGTTCTATCTTGGCTATGTCGCGTTGTGGGAAGCCATCGAGGATCCGGACACTGCGGCGGACCTGACCTCGGTTCTGTGTCTGGTCGGATCCGTGTTTGCGCTGCTCAGCCGATATGCGGTCAACTTCTGGAACCAGGGCCTGCATCAGGGCGCATCGGTCATGCGCGCGGCAGCCGTGACCGGGGCCGATACGGAAGAGAAAGTCAGCAATATCTACTTCTATCCGCTGTTGCTGTGCATCATCGGATTTGTTCTGCTGTTCATCGCTTTGGTGCTGTACCGCACCGGGACTGAAATCCGCGCGCGGCGCATCAAAGCGTTGCAGGCGCGGGAAAGGGTGGGCGGATGATCCCCGATCTTGGAAAATATGCTGACGCGGTTTTGTCGTCTTATGCCGTGTCCATCATGCTGCTGGTGGGATTGATCGTGTTCAGCGTGATGCGAGGACGTAAGGTGCGCACTGAGATGGAAAAAATCGAACAAAGGATTTCGCGAAATGGCTAAGATATCGCCCTTGATGATCGCGCCGCCTTTGATTTTTGGCGCTTTCGCCGTGTTGGCCGGGATCGGTATGTTCCGTGAAGACCCCAACGCGTTGCCCTCGGCCCGCGAAGGCCAACCGGCTCCGCCCGTGGTTCTGAGCGAGTTCCCGGAAAAGAAGCTGTTTGATGATGCCACGCTGCGGGATGGAGAGGTCAAGCTGGTCAACTACTGGGCCAGCTGGTGCGCACCGTGCCGTGCCGAGCATCCCAATCTGGAAGCCCTGGCCGCCGAAGGTATCCCGGTCTATGGCATCAACTACAAAGACCAGTTGGACAACGCCCAAGCGTTTTTGACCGAGCTTGGCGATCCCTATGCCGCGATTGGACGTGATGAGAAGGGTCGCATGGCATTGGATTGGGGTCTATACGGCGTACCCGAAACCTATGTGGTTGATGGCGACGGCACGATCATTCTGCGCTTTGCCGGCCCGATTACGCAGCGTGTGATTGAAAACACTCTGCGTCCGGCGTTGGAAAAGGCCGCGGGCGGTTGAGCAATTTGGAAAACGAGGCTTAAACCACCTTACAAGCGATAGCCTCCGGTCACGCCCAGAACCTCTCCGGTTACGAATCCCGCCGCGTCCGAAGCCAGAAACCGAACGACCCTGGCGATGTCTTCCGGAGTTCCGATCCGGCCCAGCGCCGTTTCCTTGACGAAAAGCGATGTCAGATCGTCAGGGCGGGGGGCTTCGGGGATGTTGATTGCACCCGGCGCAACAGCGTTGACGCGAATTCCGTCCGGGCCAAGCTCTTTCGCCATGGCGCGCGTCCAGAGGTTCAGCGCGGCCTTGCTTGCCCCATAGGTCGCGGCGTCGCGCGGTGGCAATGTCGCGTTCATCGATGAGATGCTGACGATCGAAGCCCCGCGTTTCAGATGCGGCAATGCCGCGGCAAGCAACGCGGCGGGGGTCAGCACGTTAAGGTCAAAAATGGCGCGATGGTCTTCGGCCTGAAACTCTTGTTTCGGAGTGGAGCGAACAAGACCGGCGTTGTTCACGATCACGTCCAGTCGCCCGAAGTGATCGATGACCTTTTCGATTACCCGGGTGGGTTGGTTATCTTGTGTAAGGTCCGACTGAATCGCCAGAACGTCGCCTTTCAGCAATTCTGAATCGGGGTGGCTGGCCAACCAGGTGAAGGCGACATTGTGATCACCGCGCAGGTCTTCGACGATTGCCCGTCCAATTCCACGGGCGCCACCGGTTATCAGTGCAATTTTTTTCATGAACTCAGATGACCGGCAAAGCGCCCAGGATTCAACGTTGATTTTTGCGCTGCCGGAATGCTGTCACCTGCGCAGCAATATCCAAAGCATTGCCGCGATGAACGCGAAAGTGACAAGGTTCATCAATGTGTCCGTGGGATCACCGATCAGCATTGCGTTGCCCCTCCTCTCTGAGCCCGCGGAACAAGCACACCATCAGCAGGACCGAAATGAAGACAAAGGGCAATGCACCAAGCGAGATGAGGATCTTCACCGAGTCCACGGATCCCGAAAGGATCATTGCAACGCTCAGCAGCCCAAGCAATCCCCCCCAGATCAGACGCACACGCGGCGGGGGGTTCTCGTCCCCGCCCGTCGAGAAAGTGCCCAGAACAAAGGCCGCGCTTACGACGCTGGTCACGATGAACAGAAAGGCGGCCAGTACCGTTGCAAGCGTGGTAATCACCGACGGTGGAAGTCGGTCGAGCAGGGCGAAGGTCACGCGTTCGATGTTTGTCTGCGTATAGGCCAGCAGTTCGCCCGCACCATTGAGCGCTTCGAACAGGCCAATGCCACCAAAGGCACCGAACCAGAGGATTGAAAACAGCGTGGGGGCAAACAATACTCCGATCACGAATTCCCGTATCGTGCGACCGCGAGAGATGCGGGCGACAAAGACGCCCACGAACGGGCCCCAGGCAATCCACCAGACCATGTAGGTCAGGGTCCAGTCGCTGAACCATCTGGTGACGTCATCGCCGAAGAACGTAAAGGTCTGAAATCCCCTGGGAATGACATTGGTGACATAGTCGCCGAACCCCTGAACGATGGTATTCAGAAGGTATTCGGTGGGGCCAAGGACAACCGTATAGGCCACAAGGCCGATTGCGATCAGCATGGCGGCATTGGACAGGCGCGCCATGCCCTGACCCAGATCGATCAAGAGCGCCGGAACATAAGCCGCGACCATTGCCAGAAACACGACACCAATCAAAAGGGCGCCGACCGTTTCCCGGCCGCCCAGCACTGCGATGCCATCTGCCACCTGAAACACGCCCATGGCCATGGAGCCACCGACACCAATGGATATGGCGATGATCGCCATGAAGTCCGAAAGCCACCCGACACGTTCAGCCCAGCGTTCGCCGGGAAACAGGTTCTTGATCGGCGCGCTGACCATCATGCCCGTACCACGCCGGAAACTGAAATAGGCAATTGTCAGCGCGGTGGAGCCATAAATCGCCCAGGCATGCAGCCCCCAATGGAAATTTGTCGCCAGCATGGCCTGCTGCGCCGCGATGAAATCCGGTGCCATGCCGGAGATGAAGTTGAAATGGGTCAGCGGCTCTGCCACCGCCCAAAACAGCAGGCCGACGCCCATACCGGCTGAAAACAACATTGAAATCCATGTGGCGGTGGAAAACTCCGGCTTCTCGTCATCCCGGCCAAGGCGAATGTTTCCATAGGGTGAAAACGCCAGAAACAGGCATCCGATCAACATGCCCGAAGCGGCAAGCATCACGAACCAGCCGCGGCTGTGGAAGGTCTGCTGGACGATGCCGCTTGCCCAGGTCACCAGGCTTTGAATGTCCACGACACCCCATATCCCGATCACGGCAATTACGCTGAGCGAACACACCAGCAGGGCGTTGGGTTTCTTCATGGCGAATGGTTTTCCGTTGACGACCTTGCCCAACAGTTTCAGGTTTTCGAATAAATGACCAGAATACAAAAAACCCCCGGCGGGTGGCCGGGGGTTGAATTGCACGCTTTGCTATCGGTTATGATGCCTTCGCAAGATTGCGCAGGACGTAATGCAACACGCCACCGTTTTCGATGTATTCAATCTCGGGCGCGGTATCGATGCGGCATTTCAGGGTGATGGTCTTTTCGGTTCCATCGCCATAAACGATGGTGCATGGGACTTCCTGTAGCGGCTCGATAGTATCCAGCCCGTGAATCGAAACGGTTTCATCCCCTTTCAGCCCCAGGGTTTTGCGGTTGTCGCCACCTGTGAACTCGAACGGAATGACACCCATGCCAACAAGGTTCGAACGGTGGATACGCTCAAAGCTCTCGGCGATTACGGCCTTGACGCCCAGCAGCGCCGTGCCCTTGGCCGCCCAATCGCGGCTTGAGCCCGCGCCATATTGCTCGCCACCGAATACCACCAGCGAGGTGCCGTTCGCCTGATAGGCCATCGAGGCGTCATAAATTGACGTCTGTTCACCGTCCGGGCCTTTGGTGTAACCGCCTTCGACGCCGTCCAGCATCTCGTTCTTGATGCGGATGTTGGCGAATGTGCCGCGCATCATCACCTCGTGGTTGCCGCGGCGTGAACCATATGAATTGAATTCACGCGGCTGAACCTGACGTTCGATCAGGTACTGGCCTGCGGGCGAGGTCGTCGCAAAAGACCCCGCAGGTGAGATGTGGTCGGTCGTAACCATGTCACCCAGAATGGCCAGAACCTTGGCGCCTTCGATGTTGGAAATAGTGCCCGGTTCGGGGCCCATGCCCTGGAAATAGGGTGGGTTCTGGATATAGGTGGATGTCGGCGGCCAGTCATAGGTTTCCGCATCGGTGGTTTCGACCGACTGCCATTTCTCGTCCCCTTTGAAGACGTCGGCGTATTTCGACTGGAACGCTTCGCGCGTGACGGTCTGTTCGACCAGTTCCGCGACCTCCTGCTGCGTTGGCCAGAGGTCTTTCATATAGACGTCGTTGCCGTCCTTGTCCTGACCGATCGGTTCGGACGTCAGGTCGATGTCCATGGTGCCTGCCAGGGCGTACACGACGACCAGTGGCGGCGAAGCCAGATAGTTTGCGCGCACGTCGGGCGAGATGCGGCCTTCGAAGTTGCGGTTGCCGGACAAGACCGAAGTGGCGACCAGATCGCCTTCCGCAATGGCCTCCGAGATTTCTTTCTGGATCGGCCCCGAGTTGCCGATACATGTGGTGCAGCCGTATCCGACGAGGTTGAAGCCGATCTTGTCCAGATCTTCCTGAAGGCCTGCGGCCTCAAGGTAAGCGGATACAACCTGCGACCCCGGTGCCAGTGAGGTTTTGACCCAAGGCTTGCGATTCAGCCCCAGCGCGGCTGCCTTGCGCGCCACGAGGCCCGCTCCGATCATCACGTAAGGGTTCGACGTGTTGGTGCAGGACGTGATCGAGGCGATCACGACCTTGCCGGATTCCATGCCATAGTTTTCGCCTTTGACCTCGACCTGTTTGCCCATCGGGCGCT
Source organism: Ruegeria sp. BHSA118 (assembly GCF_059613405.1). NCBI lineage: Bacteria > Pseudomonadati > Pseudomonadota > Alphaproteobacteria > Rhodobacterales > Roseobacteraceae > Ruegeria > Ruegeria sp. BHSA118. Next base: position 5,781 of record NZ_JBXWSM010000002.1, on the reverse strand, counting down.
TGAAGGTCTCGGCCATTTCCTTGGCGAAAGCGGCCTTGGCGTCAGTCAGCGCAACATAATCCTGCGGGCGTTTGGGCCCCGAGATTGCCGGAACAATCGTGCCCATATCCAGGGACAGGGTGTCGGTGTAGACCGGCGCATAGTGTTCGTCGCGCCAGAAACCGTTTTCCTTGGCGTAAGCTTCAACCAGCGCGATGCGATCCTCGTCTCGGCCGGTGTTGCGCATGTAGCGCAGCGTTTCGCCGTCAATCGGGAAAAAGCCGCATGTCGCGCCGTATTCCGGGGCCATGTTGGCGATGGTCGCACGGTCGGCCAGCGGCAGACGATCCAGGCCCTCGCCGTAGAATTCGACGAACTTGCCGACAACGCCTTTTTCGCGCAGCATTTCCACGACCTTCAGAACCAGGTCTGTGCCGGTGGTGCCTTCGACCAGATCACCGGTCAGTTCAAAGCCCACGACCTCGGGGATCAGCATCGAGATCGGTTGACCCAGCATTGCGGCCTCGGCCTCGATCCCGCCGACACCCCAGCCCAGTACGGCCATGCCGTTGACCATGGTGGTGTGGCTGTCGGTGCCGACCAGCGTGTCGGGATAGGCGACTTCTTCACCGTTCTGGTCGGTGTCGGTCCAGACGGTCTGGGCCAGATATTCAAGGTTCACCTGGTGGCAGATGCCCGTGCCGGGGGGGACAACGCGGAAGTTGTTGAATGCACCCTGACCCCATTTCAGGAACTGGTACCGTTCCATGTTGCGCTCATATTCACGGTCCACATTCATCTGGAACGCACGCGGGTTGCCGAACTCGTCGATCATGACCGAATGGTCGATGACCAGATCGACCGGGTTCAGCGGGTTGATCTTTTGCGCGTCGCCACCCAGCGCCTTGATGCCGTCCCGCATCGCGGCCAGATCCACAACGGCGGGAACGCCGGTGAAGTCCTGCATCAGTACGCGAGCAGGGCGATAGGCGATTTCACGAGGGTTTTTGCCACCGTTGGCGCCCCATTCGGCAAAAGCCTTGATGTCATCTACCGAGACCGAGAACCCGTCATCCTCGAACCGCAACATGTTTTCCAGCACCACCTTGAGTGCGGCAGGCAGTTTCGAGAAATCGCCCAGACCGGCCTCTTGCGCGGCGGGGATCGAATAATAGGAAATGGATTTACCATTCACGCTCAGACTGCGGCGCGTTTTGGCGGTATCCTGTCCGACTTTGATGGGCATCTGTGGCCTCCCTCTCAAATGACTTGGATATTGGGATTTGCTGAGTGTTATCTGCATCACCAAGGCCCCGTGTTCAAGGTTGAACACGCGCCGGGAGGGAAATTTGTATACTATTGTACACTTTTTCGCGGAAGGAATGCGCCAAAGCCTCAAGAAACCTTGATTGGCCGTTGAGTGACAAAGCAGTTATCCCTGACATCCAACCGCCCAACCCGAGAGTTCTCATGTTCAGATCCATTGCCTTGACCACCGTGTTTTCCTGCCTTGTGGCGGCACAGGCTGCGGCCGAGGAAGACCCGGTTGTGGTCGAGCTGTTCACGTCTCAGGGGTGTTCATCCTGCCCGCCGGCAGATCGGATCATGCATGATCTGGCCAAGCGCGACGATGTCATAGGGCTGGCTTTGCATGTCGATTACTGGGATTATATCGGGTGGAAGGACGAATACGCAGACCCCGATCATACGCTCCGGCAGCGAGCTTATGCCCGCGAGGGGGGGCGTTCCATGATCTACACCCCGCAGATGGTGATCAACGGGCAGCACGACATCGTCGGGGCGCAAGCCCGGGAGCTTGATCGATTGATCGAAGCACATCTGAAGGCAGCACCCGAAGCGCTTGTGACGGCCGTGCGCTCAGCCGATGAGGTGACAGTGGATGTGACGCCCGTCGAGTTGCCGAAAGGCGACACCTATGACGTGCATGTGGTTCAGTATTCGCCCATGCGGCACGCTTCGATCCGTCGTGGAGAGCTGGCCGGGCACGAGCTGGACTATGCCAATGTTGTTGAGGCCTGGCAGATTGCAGGGCAGTGGGATGGAACTGCGCCGCAAACTTTCGCGGTTCAGCTTGGTTTGGACCTGCCGGCTGTCGTTCTGGTTCAAAGGGTCGGGGAAGGGCCGATTGTTGCCGCCACCCGGGTCAGGTGATCAGGGCATCTCTTCCGGTTTGATACCCAACCCGTTCCAGTGTTTCCAGCGGCGGTGAATCCAGAACCATTGCCCCATATGCTGCCGCACCATCTTTTCCAGATCGTCATTGGTGAACTGGGTCATGGTTTTTGGGTCGGTGTGCGGAACCGGTTCGTGCAGAACGATTTCAAAATCAATTCCGTTGGGCTGACGCACAGCGTAACACGGAATCAGCTCGGCTTTGTATTTGATGGCCAACTCGGCGTTCAGCACGGATGTCACTGCGGGTTTGCCGAAAAACATCAGTTCCTCACCGCCCATTGCGTGAAGATCGGAAACGATGGCAATGATCCCGCCCTTTTTCAACGAGCGTACCATCTCGACCATACCGCGCCGCCCCTGTTCGAACATCGGGGCGCCTGTCTTGTAGAAGGCTTCGACATAAGCGTCGTTGAAATACGGGTTGGCCATCCGCCGATACAGGCAGCCGATAGGCTGACCGCTGTAGGTTTGCAAGGCGACGCGCGCTGCCAGGTAGTGGCCGAAATGCGCCGTAATCATCATAACCGGACGCCCTGCGGCAACAGCCGCGTCAAACGCAGCGATGCCTGGGCCTGAAATCTTGGCCTTGCTCTGGCGTTTGATGAAATCTTCGGGGGAAAAATGCTCCATGATCGCACGACCGGCATTGTCCGGCACATCGCGGCAGATCTGCCTGACTTCGGTTTCAGGCAAGTCCGGGCAAGTCAGCTTCAGATTCCGACGGACACGATTGCGAAACCCGACAACAGGTGCCAGAAACCGCACGATGGCCCCCATCGTTGCAATACGCCGCTCGTAGGGGAGCATGCGCATAACGCAGATGACCCCCTGAAGAAACAGGTTGGCGACATAGTATTTCCCAAGCTCAAACCGGCTGAGCTCCGACTTTTCAACGGGCATGGAGGTGTCTCACCGCGTGTTGCGAATTGCTGAGAAAGACATACAGCCCGATGCCTGCAAGCTCAAGCGCTCAGACGGGCGGAAAACCTGAACCCGCAGCAGGTGACCGGACCGCGTAGTACCCGCGGGTTCGCTGGATCAGGCTGCATCTTCCTCGTCATCGTTTTCGATCAGAGCAATGGAACCGGCATCGACCAGAACGCGAATGGCGGCCACGACCTGTGTCATGGCGTCTTCTGCTTCCGATTGTTTGACACGCCCACGTTCAGTCATTTCCTCGCGCAGATTGTCGGCCATGCGGGACGAAATGTTTGACAGAATGAATTCAACGGATGCCTTGTCATCATCTGCGGCGGCACCTGCCAGTGCGGTGACAAGAACCGGCTGTTCCACTTCGCGCAGGATGGCAGGAACATCGCGGGCCGCGATACGGCTTGGGATATGGGCAAAGGTGAAGATCGACTGGCGTACCAGATCCGCAAATTCGGCGTCGTCTTCGTCCAATGCGTTCAACAAGTCGTCGCGTGTTGCGGCCGCCGACTGGTTCAGGATCGCGCCGACTCGTGCGCCCGGACCATTGTCGAAAGCCTGAGCGGGCCGCTGATCCAGTTGCGCGGCCAGCGACCAGCCAATTCGTTCAACCGCTTCGGGGGTGACATTCGTTGTTTTCGAGATGGCATAGGTAATGCGCCGCGCAACCGGGCCCGGCATATGGGCCAGCATCTGCGCCGCCTGTGCGGTATCCATCTTTGAAAGCATGACGGCCGCCACCTCGGTGCTTTCCGCCTGAGCCATTTTGGCAAGATCCTCAACGGGTACATCACGCAGGCGTTGCCATGGGTCGCCGATCTGGCGCACACCGGCTAGCTTGCGCAGGCGCGCGGCCGTCGATGGTGCGATCTTTCCATTCACCGCGTCCAATGCACCTGCAAGCCCGTGTGGAAAAGCCAGCCCGACATTGTCCAGAGCGTCGCTGAATTCCTGGGCCACCGCGCCCAGGGTGACGCGATCCACAAGGCCCATTTGCCCAAGCTGATGGGTCAATGTCTCTTGCAGGTCGTCAGGCAATTCCTCAAGTGGAATATCGGCGCCCTCGTTCAACAGAAGGCGCACCACAACGGCCGCTTTTTGCCGACCAGTCAATGTTCGCGGAACAACTTGCGGCGCGTGTTCATCCCCCGCGGCAAGTGGGGCAGAGCCCCCATTTGCCATTTGTATCAAAGCGTTTGTGTCCTGCATCTGCCCGTAGTGTCAAATTTTCCGAACCACGGGCAGATTAACGAGAGTCGGGTTAAATAACCCTGAAGCTCAGTAGCTGTAGGTCAACCCTGTCCGGATGGCCTCGCGCAGAGACGTCTCGGCCCAGGTCCCTTCGCCGCCGCGAGCTTTGATCTCGCGCCACTGCTCGATTGCCAGATCGGTTTTGCCTTCGGTTACAAAGCCTTGCGCCATATAGCTGCGCGCCAAAAGGTTGTCGGGATTGGCATTGATGGCATTCTGGTAAAAGACGTTCGCCAGCTCCAACTCGCCCATCTTGCGGTAGGTAAAGCCCCAATAGGTCTGCACACGGTCATCGTCCTGATCCATGATCCGCAGGATATCCTGCGCGTGCCCGTATTGCCCGTCGTAGGCCAGTTCGCGGACGGCGTCGTATAGCTGATCATCAGACAGGTTGGTTTTGTTGGGTTTGACGCACCGGCCTCTGGCTTCGTCATAGACCCGACCGAACAAACATTTCTTGGTCGTATTTGTTGGTTTCGGCGGGCTGCTGCTGTCGCCGCCTGCGGCGTGGACCACCGGGGCAAAGGCGAAGGCCTGCAAAGCGAGGGCTGAAGCTAACAAAAGGCGCATATTCTTACTCCGTTCTCGGGGCTGCTCTCAAAATCATAGTGCGATCTACAAAAAAGCTAACAGTGGAACGGTTGCTTTTATTCACAAGTCGGACAGAAATTCGTCAGCTGTTGACCGATTTCGTGCAGCTTTGCGTTTCAGTGTCCCAGGTTGTGCCCTGTGCGCAGGATTGCGTCTGTTTGGATTGCGCGTTGCATGCAAGGCCGGCAGACGCCGCGCAAACAAGTGCAAGTGAGCAAAGAACGGTACGGATCATGGTGCCTCTCCCCAATAGATCGTCCACAGAATAGCCGATTTCGGGCGGTCTGGCAAAAAACAAGGCCCGGCCTGCGCATTGCAGACCGGGCCGTGTGAAGGCGGCGTCGAGACGTACCTTATTCGCCGAATACCCGGGCGAAGATCGTATCAACGTGTTTGGTGTGATAGCCGAGGTCAAATTTCTCTTCGATTTCTTCGGGGCTGAGCGCGGCAGTCACATCGGCGTCCGCCAGCAGTTCCTGTTTGAAATCGGTGCGGTGTTCCCAAACCTTCAGCGCGTTGCGCTGGACCATGGCATAGGCGTCCTCACGGCTGACACCTGCCTGGGTCAAGGCCAGAAGAACACGCTGGCTCATGACAAGACCGGGGAATTTGTTCATGTTTTCCAGCATGTTTTCGGGGAAGATCAGCATCTTGTCGATCACGCCGGTCAGACGGGCCAGCGCAAAATCCAGTGTAATCGTGGCATCTGGTCCGATCATGCGCTCGACCGAGGAATGCGAGATGTCGCGTTCATGCCAGAGCGCGACATTCTCCATTGCCGGGATCACTGCCGCGCGTACCATGCGGGCCAGCCCGGTCAGGTTCTCGGTAAGT